>JAALKB010000137.1 GCA_011088265.1 Gammaproteobacteria bacterium | reverse complement strand
GCCCAAAGAAATGATGGACAGCTTCGGTTTTGCACTTGTAAGTTGAGTCTGCAGAAGTGGGGAGTTTTGAACACTCCATATCCAGTCCTTGTAAAAGTTAACATCATTATTTCCAATGCCACTCACGCTTCGCCCCCATGCCTACGGCTCGGTAACCCTTTCCATGGCTGATAAGTTTTTGAATAGATTTCTTTTAGGATCAAATTCTAGGTTTCGATCATTCGGTGTTGGGTTTAGGTAATAAGAGAACACAGCATAACCGTATTTATCTAGAGTGGCTCCCCAAAACTTAAAATCACCATACATCTTTCCATAGTTAGCTTGCTTAACTTCATCATCTTCATCAAGAACCGTACGCACCCGTAAAATGTAATTTGCATCTGGTAAAACATCGTCAACGGAATCCCATTCAGATATAGCCCCTTCAATTGGCCTTTTCATTTTTCGCCATGATTTGTTTGATACATAATCTGATAGCGGTGCTTTATATGGAGAGCTCAGTCGACTCTGACCATTTGCTTTAAACAAATTGTAGCCATCTCCTTTATTTTGAAAGTGTAAGGTTAATAAAGAGTCATGATCTCGATAGCCATTCCACTCACCGGCTACTTCCAATAAGATATCGGCAACCTCCCCCTGACCATAGGGAGATACCCAGTCAGCCTTCATCATGTCAAATCCAACAGCTTTACCAAGCACAGGAAGCTTTGCTTTTATTTCCTTATAGGCATACATCGGCATCGGATTCCTCACTTCACGTAAAACCAAAGTCACGGATTGGTCCGAATAGACGTTCTCCTTATCCACTCGCTCAAAAGTCGTCACTTCCTCGTACGAATCGTAATAGCCGGCTTTTTCTGCTTTTACCCGAAACTTAAAGAACGAGGATCCCGAAAACGATGTGCGCCCTTCTTCATCGGTCAGCTTCTTGAACAAATCTCCTTTGCCGGAGATACGACTGGGATAACCGACGCCTGCCTGAGCACTTTCAATAGCCTTACCTTGTTCATCCACCACCTGAACGTTTAGATTGACCCAAGGCGGCGTCTTCATCGCCCAAGTCAACGAGACCATCAGAAGAAAGCAAAAGCTCATTCCCCAAAGCTTCATCATTGTAGTTCTCCTTCTTGAATAATTTGATCATACAATTGGTAGACATACGGAAAGGCAATATTCTTCAAGTCACTGTGCAACCAATCAGAGTCAGAGCGGCTTTGTGGCCAGCCGTTCTGCAAGCTCTACATATGGATGTTTTTACCCGGTAGCAATGAGGTTATCTCGTTGGCTGCAGCAGCAAAAGAAAGTGCCGGGATAGCTTCGGCCAACACCTTGTACTGAGTTTCATCCTGTCCGGCCTGTGTGTTGGCGTCCGTGTCGCCTAACGGAGCAAAGAGTTCCTCTCCGTCGTAACTAGCGAACCGCCCGGCCTGTCCTTGACCAGCTTCAATGAAAGGTTCAAAGAGTGCATTGGTACGAAGCTCGGCATCGGTCAATAGAACCGCTGTTACCGGGTCCGGTGGCTGGGTGCCCAGTAGAATACTACTCGTGTCATGAGCAGGATTGAACTGCCAACCGGCATGTTGGTCCGGCATGACCAAGTTATATGCAAAAAGACCAAGCGGTCCATCCAAACCCTTAATCATTTCCTGCATGGCCCAGGCATAATCCCCGTCATCTAGGAAAACATCACCTATCAACGAAGGTACCTGCCCGTCTGCATTTCTGACCACATCTTCACCTTCGGAATAGAAATTGTAGACATCGGTACTTGTCGCAAGAGATGCAAAACGGTCTCGCCAAGTCAGCTCACTACGATTATCCCCAGGAAATAGATTGTACCACTTACTTGCCCATAACCGATTGGTATAGTTGACCCACTCAGGATTACTCATATTGCCTTCCATGTTCACGCTGTTTTGACCGGTAAGTTGAGAGGCATCATAAGCTTCAATCGCTACCGCCGCATTGAACATGAAGTACCGGTCCGGGCTGAACCCGTTTATTGGCGATGGCTTCGGAGACCATCATATTGCCCAGGCTGTGCGCGCCAATGGTCACCTCGCCCACCAGGAATGACAACTGACTGGCTAGGTTTTCGCTCGTGACCATTGCATTGATGACGGCCTTGTGGTAGTTGCCCCCCGTATTGCCATGCCAGGTCACCCCGGTGAACTTGGCTCGTGAACCGGATTGGTAAAGCCGTTTGAAGATTTCCGCGTGCCAACCTCTCGCTGCGGTCTGGTCGACGTTGTACCCATGCACGAAAACGAAGTTGTCTCCTTTGTTTAGACTGTCAGGCAAATTACTGGGCTCCTGCCCAACTCTAGTGAACCGGTCCGGCACGGTCACGACTTGTTGCTCAGGTTGATCGAGGTCATCTACCAAATTTACGTGCGTAAACATATCCTCGACACCGGAGATGCTCAGTGACAGCTCGGTTTCAGAGACCTTGCTCCCATTCTCCCATACTTCCAAGATAAGAGGTGCAACAGACGATGATGGGCCAACTCCTTCGATTAACAAAGCGCCTTTATTGGGATTGATGACTATTTTATTCAAGAAAAAGGGTGTGAGATCTATGCCGATGCTGCTGAGTTGCCTTGTAAATGCTTCATGTGCATAGGAGGTAAACACCGGGCCATAGGTTTGTAATTCAGTCGTGAGAAATGCCCCGGCTTGATCCTTGGTCAGATCCGTATAGACAAATCGTAAAGCTCCATCATCTTGACGAAGTTTGTATTCGATGCCACTTCCGGGAGGCAAGATGGTAAGGGTTTCGTGAAAATCGAACCACACCGGAAAAAAGTCGAGCAGATCACTGCGCCCATCCACTTGGTTGTTGACATAATTCCCTCCGGATTGACCCGGTAAATCATTATTGCCATCGGATATATCCCCATCATCGTCGTCATCATTGATCCAGAACCGGAATGGAGTTGAAGGGGTTGCTTGATTTTCATCGAGTGTGTTAATGGCTCGGTCATGGTTATAGTCGGGAATAAGTGTGGGGTTAATGACATGAAGATGAACCTCATCATAGCAAAACTCCGTACCTGTGGTATCTTTGTAGGCCAGTCTCAGCATCACATCTTCTTGATAGTTAATGCCCTCGACAAAGATGCTTACATCACCAGAGACCAACCCCACAAGGTCACCTACGGGAGATGCAAGGTCTACGGAGTAATCGCTTAATAGAGCCGTCCCCGAAGGATTGAAAACTCGAAGGGCTGAGGCCGGTGTTACGGTCAGTTCCAGGGTTCCTTCCGTCACAGAAGCGGGAAGCAAGCGTTTCAGGGTGATCTGTACGATGTCATTGTCGTTCGCGCTAATCGTCGTATCTCGATTATCCTTCTGGCCAGCAGGTCCTCCGTCATCATTATCTTCGTTTACAGATACAATCAATTCAGCAGGATCGTCTTCACTTCTTTCTGGTACTGCTGATCCTGGCGATGTTTTTGTTCCAGGCTTATGTCCTTGGATATCCGCTCTAAGTACCGAAAGATCATAGACCCTATACCTAACAGGATGAGCGACTTGAGAAATGGGGTTGGTGCTGCCATTAACCCACATGCAGGCTCCGGAGGTAATGGTCCATGTTAGACTCACCGCATCGTCTGGTGGACTGATCGCCTAGGGGCTAAGGGTCAATTGGTAATCTTGTCCTGGCACGAGCCAGAAGGTATGCGAGGCAGGAGTGGCCTGTAGGGTGGGATCATCCCAGAATTGGCCATCACTCAATGCAAATCTGAAGGTGTCTCGGCTTCCGTCATAGCCGGTGTTGATGATCAGAGAGGCTGTGGCAAAGGGATTGCCGGCTGGCGAAGGCATGCCTCCCGGAAATTGAGAATGCGCTGCGCTGTGTCTATTCCAATACAGATCATGCCAAGTATGGTAAGGGATCCCCCCCACCTTTGGAAATAGTATTCTTTACGGATACGTCGCATGATTGGCTCCTCCATAAGGTTGGAAAAGATGGGTTCCATGGTCTGCCCCATTGGTGGGATTTCCTCCTATTGCATATTCCAACACATTTATATACCAATCATGGTCACTATCCATAAGAGCATCAGCGCTGGTGTTCGTATCAAACCCATGCGTCACTTCCCACGTGTCGGGCATGCCGTCAAAATCTGAGTCGGGTTGTGTCATCGCTGGGGAGTTTGCGTCGGTTGGATCACTGCCTGCATAATATTCGATGACGTTGATATACCCGTCGGCATCCGCATCCAGTGAACCATCGGCGATGAGAGGATTCAGCAAGGGTTCATAAGCTTTTTCCCAGCCGTCTCCCATACGATCGTCATCGGTATCCCAATTTTTGGGATCGGTTCCTGCCAGGACTTCATCGCTGTCAGACAGGTAATCTCCATCTCGGTCTCCGAGGACGATATCTACAAAGGGTCGGTTAGCGTCGACGATTTCAAGGGATGTGTGTGAGAGGAGCGCGTTGGTCCAGACATAGGTGTTGGTGGGGTCGTAGACCTGGCCGATGAAGGCGGTCTGGCCGATATTGCTCCCGTTAAGGTCCAAGTAGGAGAACCGGACTTGTTGGCTGGTTTGGCACAGTTGGATTTGGAAGGTGAGGTCGGTGTTGGTATCCATGGCACGACTCATGTGGTTCCATTGAATGGTGAATACGGGTTCGGTGTTGATGTTATAATTGATGTAGATTCGACTGTCTGGGGTAAAAGTTAGGTCGTCCAAGAAAGGAGCGAGTAACCCAGAGGGCGCATTGTTGGTGGTAATGATTGTTGTGGTTAATTCGGGTTGGGGTCCGAGCAGGATGCATCCATCTGTGCCGATACGGATTTCGGAGAAGGTATGCGATTCGAGGGTCCAGTCGGGATTCACGTGCGTAGAGGTCAGTCCCATGATGTTAGAGGACACGTCAGTTATGTTTATGAGGATACTGGTTTGGTTGGTAGGGAAGACACCAGTTGACGGCCTTGCCAGACGGCATTGAGGAATCCGCTTTGGGTTTGGGCTAGGCGACGGGTAAGACCGACCCGTTACAGTTGATGGTGTCTATGTGAAAGGTGACCCGGGCGGGTTCGTATCCATAGACAGGGACCGAAAAGTGGCCGTTAGCATCGGTCTGGGCATAGAGTTGGCCGGAGGAAAAACTCGTCTGGTGAAGGGTGCCGGTCAGGATGTTGAGATTGTCAAACCGGCCTCCGCTATCGGCAAGCAGGGTGATCTGACTTTGTTGATGGACGGGCTGCTGAGTGTTTATATTCCTCAGTTAGACGTTGACTTGAAAGGGGCGAGTTGGTTTCGACCGGCGATATGCTCGGGGTGATGTCTGCATAGATCTGTGGAAGGCCCTGTAAGGCTGGATCGAGGGGGAATGTGTCGAGGCCGCCCACGGCATTGGAGCCATCGGTGTCTGGATGGTTCGGATCGGTGCCTGCACTAGATTCGTCGCCTTCGGAAAGACCGTCTCCATCGGTATCAGGATCATTTGGATCGGTATTGAAAATCATCTCTCGCCAATCGACCAATTGGTCCAGATCTGTATCGATATATTCGTCTAATCCTATATCACTGGTTACTGCATCGGGTCTGTTTTCACGATCTAGATCTTGACCCACCACCAAGGTTCCAGAATCGATACAAGGGGAATTGGCCAGAAGATGATAACCATTACTGACTGCGTTGAACCATAAAGGATCTTCGCGAATGTTGCCGTGAATCCCTTCATAGGTCCCGTCGGAGATATTACATGAGTATATCTGATTAGAGGAGACTCCGGTGAGTTCAGTATTGTTTGACCATAGAATGCTGTTCATCAACAGCAGGCCTTCTAGGGTTCCAATCACGTTGACCCCTGCGTTAGCATTGTCGACAATGACACTATGTAACAGATGCAAGGATCCTCTTTGCGGAGCCCCTGGATAGTTTTGTTCGAAATGGATACCCTTGTCATTTCCTGAGATGACAGTATTTTCAATATAAAGTAGATCATTGGATACCAAATCTGGACGCCCGGAGAGATGTTGTCCTGTATGAAAGACGAGAAGATGCGTATGTTTGACTGGTTTACTCCCTTAACACCTCCACAGAGTCCATTGGACACAATGCGACTATTGAAGAGTGTTAATACGCCATTGTTTACAGCAATGCCTCCCAGGTTATTTCCCGCTATCGTACTATTCAAAACGCTAACCGGGTTGGTGTTATAGATACGCAATCCAAAATTACCAGTACTGGATAACAGTTCAACGTCATCAAAAAGGGTCTTGCTGTTATTGTTGACGACATTTTCCCAGTGATAGCCCACAACCTTGATGGATTGAAGGAGTATATCACCACTCTGATAGATGCTCATGCCGGTTTGATTAAAAGCATCTATGGTAAGGTCCTGTAAACCACCTGTCTGCGTTTCATAAAAAACGACAAGATTGTTGATGATTGTTTGATCTATACCCGCTCCTTGAACGTAAACACCATCCTTCACGCGAAGCTGAGAGTATGTGCCGTGTTGATTGACAAACACATCTGAATAAATACCCGGAGCCACGATCACATGCCCACCACCTTGACTCGTAGCTACGTCAACGCCTTGTTGAATATTCGCAAATGGTTCGTTTATGCTTCCATCATTGGTATTATTTCCGGTGACGCCATCGACATAGAAGGTCAAGGTTGATCCGGCATCGGCTATACACGGATCGCGGTTGAAAAAAAGTTCGACACGACTATCCATCCCATCTGCATCCGGATCAGTGTCTGCGTCTTGTTCCTGCGAATCCAGACACGGATATTGGAGTTCAACACCATCATTCATTCCATCAAAGTCGGAGTCTTGGATCGTTACGTTCAGGCCCATCTGGTATTCGGCTAGATTCTTGAGTTTATCTCCATCCAGATCAAGGATGGCATCGGCCACGTTTATAGGATCAAGCCCGTGAGTCAGTTCAAAGATATCGTCCATGCCGTCGTTGTCGACATCTTCAACGCTGTTCATTTTTCTAACGCGATAAAGACAGGGCAGGTTATTGCTTGGAAATAGCGGGTCAAGCCATGTTTGTATTTCGTCATAGCTCCATTCAATATCGAGCGGAGACCTAGTTTCGGTCAAAGAGGTAGCGCCCGAAATTTGGACATAGGAAGAGTTGGTTCCGTCAAAGACGAGTCTGAAACCGTCGGAACTCATAGCAGCATCAATCAGAAGATCTTCAGCAGTACCATGAAAAATCCATACGGGTATAACAAGAGCTGATGAAAGAATCCATATCTGAACTTTATGCATCATATAGAAACACCTTTTAGAGATCATTTAGCTACAGGCTAACCCACCATGGGGAAAAACCCGACTGAGTTTTTTAACTCTGCACAAAAGTCTATAACTCATCAAGCCCCGTTTATATAAATTTTTAAGGTTATTTAGTCATATAAAATAGAGGTATACATATAGAAAAAGAGTTGTTCATCCAAATTCAGGCAGGCATTCAGGAAAGCGCCTTCATTCCATTGAATGAAACATCACGAGAACGATCTGAATCCTCTAGAGGGGTCACAAGAGCGATGCTTATACGATGGCGCTTAAAAAGCTGTTTTGCCAGTTTGAGAATATGTTCAGAGGTTATCGTTTCAATCCGCTGTATAAGTTCTGACGGCTGGATGCATTCTCCATAACTCATCATGTTTTCGCCTATCCACATCATCTGATGGGCTGTACTCTCAAGTCCAATTTGCATCTGTCCGATGGTATAATCTTTAGCGCGTTTAAGTTCACTTTTTGAAACCGGCTTTTCTTTGATTCGATTTAGTTCTTTAAAGATAAGAGCGATGGCCTTATCCGTTTGTAGTCGATCTAATCCCACGCTTATAATGAATACACCTGTATCATCAAAGAGTTGTACACTGCTATGAATGGAATAAGCCAAGCCATATTTCTCACGTACAATTTGGAATAATCGGGAACTCATGTTTTCGCCGAGAATAATACTCAATAGCTTTGCCGCAAAACGTCTTGGGTCTTTTCGGCCAAATAATTTGACGCCTATCGCTAAATGAGACTGTTCAATTTCTTTTGAAGCAACAGCAACACGCTTTTGCACTGTTTTGCTCGTTACCCGTGTAAAGGACGGCTTCGTTCTTTTTTTAATCGAGCCCAACCGTTTAGCCACTTGGTGAACACAGGCTGCATGATCTATTTTACCTGCAAAAGTAATGACCGTATTATTCGAAACATATTTCTTATTCTTAAAATCTAAAATCTCTTTTCTGGTAACACGACGAATATTCTCAGGCGTTCCAATCAAAGGCCGACCTAATGCATGATTCGCCCACAACAGCTCACCCAATATATCTTGAACCAAATGATGAGGTTGATCCGCATACATGATAATTTCTTCGATAATGACACCTCGTTCTTTATCGATATCCACTTTGTCAAAACGAGCATTCAAGTACATGTCACAAAGAATATCTAATGTGTTCCAGGCATGGTCTGAAGTGATGCGCGCATAATAGCAAGTGGATTCTTCTTGCGTAAACGCATTGAAATACCCACCTCGACCTTCAATCGCTTGTGAAATTTCCTGAGCGCTACGTTTTTTCGTCCCTTTAAAGAGCAGATGCTCAATAAAGTGACTCATGCCTGATATAGCTTTTGGCTCGTAGCGGCCCCCGACTCCAACCCAAACCCCCATAGCTACACTTTCAACGTGCGGCATAGATGCTGAAACAACACGTATTCCATTCGGCAAAGTGGTTTTATTAACGTTTAGTTTCATGATGGCCGTTCCTCCCTTTTCATCAGATCAGCTAAGCGTATCGTTTTTTCGTATAAGGCCTTACCTACAATCGCTCCGACCAAATTATCTTGCTGTAAAGCTTCTAACCGTTTGATATCATCAACACTCGATACCCCCCCCGAAGCAATGACAGAACAAGAAACAGCTTCACAAAGGGCCTGAACCGATAAAGTGTTAGTGCCTTCCATCATTCCGTCACGGGCTGTATCGGTATAGATAATCGTTTCGATGCCTATATCGTTCACTTTTTTTGCTAGTTCTACGGCATCCAAATCTGTCGTTTCTGTCCAGCCCTTAACCTGAACCTTTCCCTGGAATGCATCAATACCCACCACAATTTTCCGACCAAATTTTTCCACCATGTGCTCCACATAATCAGACTGTAGACAAGCTTTTGTACCGATGACCACACGGTCTACGCCATGATCCAACAATATTCTAATATCTTTATCCGTCCTCAGTCCACCGCCAACTTCCATCGGTATGGACAAGACCTCCGCCATACGGCAAATCACATCACGATGTACCGGCTGCCCCTGAAAAGCGCCGTCCAGGTCAACGACATGTAAATAACGAGCGCCTTCCGCTTCCCAATGTTGAGCCATTTGGACAGGATCGTTAGCATACACGGTCACCTCTTCGGCACGACCTTGTTTAAGCCGAACACATTTACCCTCTTTCAAGTCGACAGCTGGCAATATGGTAATAGAATTCATTTTAGGATTAAAAATTAATGTATAAAACTGCGCAATGTCAAGCTAACACCCCTAACCCAAGTTTCCTCATGACACGACGAAAATCTGAAACTTCTGACTAGAAAATGGGCCGACAGCCCGTTCTTGCAAGGCGTATGTCACGATGTGATGAAGGCATGTCGGCGAGCATGGCTATTTTGCCAAAAGTCCCGGCCAGTTTTTGTCCGCCTTTTTTATATTCTCTGCTTGGTTTTTTTCCCATTTCGTTTTGATTTTTTTGCTGTAATTCAAATACAACTTTTTATCGACTATCTTCCATGCTGTAGGATCGATATTCGCAGTATAAGCTTTTGATACGGCCCATGCATAATATCCACCATATTGTGGGATGTATGTCTCAGGTGACCTTTCGAAAGCTTTAAGGTTTGCTTCATCTGAAAAGCGCCATTTCGCACCTTTATATTCATATTCAAACTTTTTCTTCCCTTTAGTTGGTTTTCCTTCTTCAAAATAGCTAACGACATCATATCCTTTAATGGCCGTTCCACCGAATCTTGTTTTGTTAATCGGCGACAGTCCAAAGCTAACATTTGCGGATAGAAATAAACTCAACAGTAAAATTGTCAGTCTTATTTGGTTCATATTATGGCCTTTCTGCTAACGCTTTAAATCAGCTTGCCGACTCATGCCCGCTTCCAAACACCAGGCGCTATTCCCGATAAGCTGAGCTTTTTTTGTTTAACCTGGATCCGTCAGTTAAACGCGGTTTTCTGCACGAACCATTTGGGCCAA
>JAALKB010000136.1 GCA_011088265.1 Gammaproteobacteria bacterium | reverse complement strand
CAAGAGGTAAGGTACTCGGAGGGTCCAGCTCTATTAATGGTATGGTCTATGTTCGTGGACACGCAATGGACTACGAGGAGTGGGAGGAGAGCGGCGCAACAAATTGGGGCTACCAGCATTGTTTACCGTATTTTCGCAAAGCGGATGATTGGAAATTTGGCAAAGACGACTATCGGAGCCAGGGTGGCCCACTCAGCGTCAATAATGGTAATGAAATGAAAAACCCGCTGTATCAGGCGTTTATTGATGCAGGTAAAGAAGCCGGATACATGGAAACCGATGATTATAATGGCGCGCAGCAGGAAGGGTTTGGACCCATGCACATGACCGTGAAGGGTGGTGTTAGGTGGTCTGCTGCTAACGCCTATTTAAAACCAGCGATGAGTCGGCCCAATCTAAAAGTGATAACAGGAGCGTTAACCAGGCGCATTTTGCTGGAGGGTAAACAGGCTAAAGGTATTGAGTATCAGGTTCAGGGAAAGACAGTGACGGTTAATGCCAGTCGGGAGGTTATTCTGAGTGCGGGTTCTGTGGGATCGCCACAATTACTACAGATATCTGGAATTGGTCCTGCCAGGGTTTTGGCCGCAGCAGACATTGAAGTGGTGCACGATCTACCCGGGGTGGGTGAGAATCTGCAAGATCATCTGGAATTCTACTTCCAATTCAAGTGTAAAAAGCCCATTACCTTAAATGGTAAACTGAACCTATGGAGTAAATTTCTCATTGGAGCCGAATGGACATTTCTTAAAACTGGACTTGGAGCAACTAATCACTTTGAATCCTGTGCCTTCATTCGCTCAAGAGCAGGCATAAAAGCCCCGGATATCCAATACCACTTTCTTCCAGCAGCAATGCGATATGACGGACGTGCCGCATTCTCCGGACATGGCTTTCAGGTTCATGTTGGTCACAATAAACCCAAGAGTAGGGGGCATGTCAGAGTAAATACTGCAAATCCCCTGGATAAGCCCTCGATCCTATTTAATTATCTGGAACACGAAGAGGATCGTGAGGGTTTTCGTCAATGTGTTCGATTGACCCGGGAAATAATCGGACAAAAAGCAATGGATGCCTACCGGGGTTCTGAAATTCAACCTGGCGAATCGGTGCAAAGCGATGAACAGATTGATGCGTATATTCGCCAAGGCGTGGAGAGTGCCTATCATCCATCCTGTACCTGCAAAATGGGCACTGATGATATGGCGGTGGTTGATCCTGAGACCCGAGTAATTGGTATTAGCGGGTTAAGAGTTGTTGATTCTTCCATTTTCCCTGTAATTCCCAATGGAAATCTAAATTCACCTACGATTATGACCGCGGAAAGAGCTGCAGACTTGATCAAAGGCCAGGGAATGCTATCGCCCTCAACTTCTGAGATGAAACTGGTACATAGCTGGAAAACGGCCCAAAGATAGGGGCAATGATTCGATATCGTCTCTGATCCTAATTTACCTCCAAAATTTAAGTAGAGATTTCCTGATTGTTAGTGTGGGTCCTTAAAAATGACGCTACACCATCATATATTTCCGCAGGTTTCCCTATGCCGATTCGAGTACACCGGAAAAGGATGTCTTCGGCGTCAACTGCCCATTCATTGCTTACCAGGTATTCCACCTCTTTTTGGAACAGATTGCCACCGAAGCATTCTCCGAGGTCAGCAATGGATTTGGCGTTTCCAAGCACTTGAGTAGCCAGAGTGCCGTAATTGGTCGAGAGGCGCGTCGCTAGAGCATCATCCAGAAAAGGATAATTGTTCTTCAATTCCTGGACCACCGACAACAGGTCGCCGACTTTGAAATCGCCACCGGGCAGTGATGATGTTGCAGTCCAGGGATTACCCCGTTTCCCAAGGGTCTTTTCGATGTGCTTCATCATGGATTCAGCAAGTTTCCGATATGTGGTAATTTTTCCCCCAAAAACATTTATTAACGTTCCTCCCTGAGAGTTATCTGTGCTCAATATATAATCACGGGTCGCCTTCCTGGCTTCAGTAGCGCCATCATTGTAAAGAGACCGCACACCGGAATAAGTCCAAATGATGTCTTTATTGGTAATTTGCCTGGTAAAGTACTTGTTAGCAGCATCGCAAAGATACTTCCGTTCATCGTCACTGATCTGCGGCGAGTCGTTCATCTCACTTTGGTCCGCATCAGTGGTACCGATTACGGTGTAGTCGTCCAGATAGGGCACTGCGAAGACAATTCCTTCATCGGCGTTTTGAAAGATATAGGGCTTGTTATGCTCAAATAGCTTCTTTACAACAACATGGCTACCTCTAACTAACCGAGTGTTTTTTACATTTTGCATTCCAAATGCAGTGTTCAACACCTGGTCAGCCCAGGGGCCAGCGGCATTGACCACAATTCTCGCTTTTCGAGTCGAAACTAATCCACTTCGTTGATTTTTAGTTGTAACCTGCCAGATACCTTCTTCGCACTTTACCTGCTCAACCCTGGTGTGGACGAGCATCTCCGCACCCCGTTGCCTGGCATCAATGGCGTTCAGCAGGACCAGACGAGAATCATCAACCCAGCAGTCTGAATATTCAAAACCCCAACGAAAATCAGATTTGAGAGGAATTCCTGTTTCACTGTTTTCGAGACTGATTCGACGACTCTTTTGTAGCAGTTTACGCTCACCTAGATGATCGTAGAGAAACAAACCCAGTCGCAAAAGCCACGCTGGACGCATGAACCGGGAGTGAGGAAGAATGAACCTCATTGGCTTAATAATATGCGGAGCCATCGTGAGGAGGGTTTCTCTTTCTTTTAGTGCTTCCCGTACCAGTCTGAATTCAAAATGTTCAAGATAGCGAAGACCGCCATGAATTAGTTTGGAAGAGGCCGACGATGTTCCAGAACCAAATCCATTCGCTTCACATAGGCAGGTACTAAACCCTCTGCCAACGGCATCCCTTGCAATTCCAACCCCGTTTATACCGCCGCCAATGATAACGACGTCGAATATTTCATCAGAAATGGGATGCAATAGTCTGGTCTCCTATAAAGTGATTTATAAAAATGTCCATGTGATAATTCTTATACAGCTCGATATAAAAAGATAGGCCCATGAGTGTTTTTGAGTCAAGGGAATGATTTTAATATTTACTGATTTTAATATCTGATAGGTTCTCCCTCGCTCATGGTAGAGTGAATCCGGTGCCGGATTACCTGTCAAATGAAACAAGTACGATTACAATCCTTTTTAGCAATGGGGTAGAATCGCCGCATGTGATAACGGGTCATAAGTCCAGGTGCAATTGTCTAACGCGATACCAATAAACCGAAAAACTCTCCGGTAAATATGAGCCTAATACAGTTCCTAAAAAATAAGGTCTCATTATAGAACCCTGGATTCTCATCGCCACGTTGTCGTTTTTTGTCGCAGGTGCCGTTAAAGGTACTCTGGGAATTGGTTTGCCTATTGCAGCAGTTGGTCTAATGACCCAGTTCATGGACCCTCGACTGGCAATGTCGTTGATGGTTTTTCCAATCATGATCACGAATATCTGGCAATGTTATCGGGCGGGTGGCATTCCAGAGACTTTCAAAAAATATTATCTTTTCGCAATCGTCCTCGCTTTGTCATTGATTACGACGACTTACTTTACCGCGAGAATATCGGCTGCTTGGCTAGTTGCATTTGTAGGTACGATCATTGTTTTATTCTCATTGATCAACCTTTTTTACTCTCCACCATCGATTCCAGCCCGATTAGATAAACGAGCCCAATTTGTAGGTGGCACGGTCGCGGGGATTATAGGAGGACTGACAGCAATTTGGTCGCCCCCAATTGCCATTTACCTGATTGCAAGAGATGTTGGAAAAGAGGATTTTGTTCGGGCAACCGGTTTTCTTTTTTTCATCGGTAGCATCCCTCTTTGTTTTGGTTTTATTCAAAACGGGCTAATGACTGGTTCACTTGCGGGGATCTCGATGGCGATGATTATTCCTTCTCTGATTGGGTTCTCATTGGGAGAAGTGATTCGGAGCAAGATAAAACCGGAACGATTCAAGTCGATTGTACTAATTTGTTTTTTGATCATCGGTATTAATCTTATCCGTAAAGCTTTGTTTGTTTGAACGGATGGATAAGACATCCTGTGGTTCCAAGTCATTTTGGGGTTGATCACGGAATAGAAAGATATTATACCGATTGTGATAAATCACTGATTTTTGTTCAATCGCCTACGAGTACTAATATGCAATATAGGGAAGTAGTAACGGTATTTTATCTTCCATTTGGAGTATTTCCAGGAAAAACAGATAAAAACATGAAGTACAGACTTTATTAGACAGGGCCCAGTATGTGGATCTATTTACCAGCAGTAATTGCACTACTCATCAAATTCGTCATTATCTATAAACGGTACGATATCCTGATGTTGCCTGGTATTTCCAGGTATTTTATCGCCTTACTGGTGACTTTAACGATTGCAAATATCGTGGAGCTTTTGGGTTATCCCTACTTTCATCTGGTCGAAACACTGCCTGATGTTATGACATTTTTCCTGAAAATATATTATGTGACCCTAATCTTTCTTTTTTCGTTTCTGCTGCAAATTACAATTGCCATAGTAAGACGTAAAAGTAGTTTCAGGTTTTCTATTCCAAATCTGACCCTGGCGGTTCTTTTTTCATGTTTTATGTTTGCCACTGACCTGTTTGTGTCCGGAGTGGAGTCTATCGGTTATACCATTACAAGGGTTCCGGGAGAGTATTACTATGTTTTTCAGATCTATGCGCTGGTTATGCTATTCAGTTCTATCGGTGTATGCATTTACGGATATTTTAGCGCGGGAAATCACTATTCCAAGATTCAGTGCACCTATGTGATTTTGTCGGTAGTGATGATGTCTACGCCGATTTTTCTGGCGATGGCTGCTATGAGCCTGGGAATGAGAGTGAATGCGGCTGTTATCCTTCCAATTGGTGTGAGTCTTTTTCTTATCATATTAACCTATGCACTCAATGCAAAAGGAATTTATAACTTGAGGGTCTGGATACCGGGTACGCAGATGTTCAAGTTGTATTTGTCCTTACATAAAGAATTTATGATCTATCCGGACGGAACTAACTTGACAGCCAAAGAGAGAAACCAGAGAAACGAAAAACGTTTTCTTATTGAAGCACTCATAAAAGCCGATGGAAATCAGGGGCAGGCTGCCCGTAATCTCAATATTTCCCAAAGTAGCATGTCGGTTAAACGGAAGTTCTACAAAATATAGGTATCCCGATATCCCATAGGTACTGGTTGCGAAAGGGATATGGATTTACTCAACACCAGGCATTATTTTCCGATTTTTATCTTATGACAAAAAGAAATTAGGGGAGTTCGGAGTTTTAGATCAACGTTTTTTAGATTTCGATATCATAAATAGTAGTTTTGTTTTATAAAATACCTTTGCATTTAACTACTTACGAGGCATGATGATGATATTTTCCGGACATTCCCAGATTTCAGGCGTTGGGAGTTTTATCCCTCCAAATCCGATACATTCCAAGGACTTACTAGATGACTTGAAAACCGATAAAAGATTCGGAATCAAGACCGAGTGGGTGGACGAAAATCTCGGTATAGAATCGAGAAGATATTGCGATGATCATGAGAAGCCATCTGATATTTCATCCGTCGCTGCAATGAGTGCAATATCAGATGCTGGGCTGGAGCCTCGGGATATTGGAGCGATAATTTACTGCGGGATAACAGGTGATGTCATAGAACCTGGTACCGCCCATATTATCCAAAATAAGATCGGGGCAAAGAACGCAATCTGCAAAGATGTCCAAAATGCCTGTCACGGATTCTGTGATGGAATACTATTTGGAGATCTGTTGATAGGAGGGGGCGTGGACCATGTGCTGGTAGTGACCTGTGAACTGACTCGAGTTTCCAGGCTCCTTTACCCTTCTCTTAAAAAAGAGAAAAGTATCCAGAATTTTCTAAATAGACTCGGTGGTCTTTCAGTTGGAGATGCAGCCGGAGCAATGATCTTAAGTCGAAAAGATTGCCAAGAGAAAGGAATACAAGCTATTAATACACAATCTGATGGATCATTTAATGGTCTATGCAGCTACGATATCATTTCTGGGAGGATTGAAGGGAAGATGATAATGGATAAGATTTGCTCCATGACTCTTTTAAAATGCGCAAGACAGTTGAAGCCAACCATGGATAGGGTGAAGTGGAAGAGCGCGGATGTTGACCATTTCGTAACGCACCAGGTAGGCAAGAAACCTTATCAGGCCATTCTAAAATTTTCCAAATTCAGACCCGAAGGTGCCCCTAAAACATACGATTATCTGGGTAATGTGACTACTGCTACGTTACCAATTAACTTTGAATTGCTGAAAAAATCAGGTAAAGTAGGCAAAGGAAAAAAAATATGTTTACTTGGAACTGGAAGTGGGATAGTTTTTTCCTGGTTCTGTTTAACAACCTGAATTAGGGGTTTTTTTGATGTGGATTTATGTTCCAGCCGTATCGGCACTACTAATTAAGATAGCGATTCTCTATTTTGGACGTGGAGCGCTTTTACAAACAGCTTTATCTCGATCATTTCTGGCATTGCTGATTATAATGACCGGCTCCAATGCCCTGGAGTTAGTCGCCTATTATTACGGCGATACCCTTCTCACCACCGAGATTCTATTGAAACTCTACTATGTTTCTCTTGTTTGTCTGTTTGCGCTTTTGTTGCAGATTTCGATGTTATTGGTAAATAGACGCCTCGATTTGCTTTTCGGTGTGGCGAATTTCGCTTTGGGGGCCATAATGATCGGATTTTTGTTGTTCACTGATCTGATTATTACTGGCGCCAGGTCCATTGGCTATACTGTCACCAGAATTCCTGGTGACTTTTATTTTCTGGCCCAGGCCTATGGAATTGCTATGATCTTCGCGTCAGTTGGGGTGTGTATTTACGGTTATAAAGCAGCAAAGTATCACTATGCAAAAATTCAATGTATGTATCTGGTGGTTGCGGTTTTTGCGATGTGCTTTCCAATATTCATCGCGATTCTAGCGATGGCAGCTGGAATTGAAATTACCGCTGCCGTTATATTGCCAATTGGTATTAGCTTTTTTCTTCTGATAATTACCTATGCGTTAAATAGTGATGGTATATATGATATTCGGGTTTGGATACTAGGGACTGTGATGTTCAGACTTCATACCTCATTGCATAGAGAATTTATGCTATTTAAGGATGGCAAAGAAATGTCGGCGAAGGAACGAAAGGAACGAAACGAAAAACGCTTTTTGATCGAAGCCCTTATCCGAACGGATGGAAACCAGGGGCAGGCAGCAAAAAACCTGTCTATCTCTCCAAGTAGCATGTCAATTAAACGAAAATACTACGGAATATGAATTAATGGCTTGAATTAATGGCTTGAATTAGTAGGTTTGGATAACAATAGAGTTGGGTAATAAAATTACAAGCGGGTTAAGCTTGCTTTCTCAGGTGAGAAACTCTTGTTCAAACGGGTAGGTTGTTAGATTTTCGAAACCGGTATCGGTAATGATGATCTGATCTTCCAGCTTGATACCACAATGGCCACCAACTTCTCCGAAGTACACTTCAACGCATAAACACATTCCAGGTTCCAGTTCACCTCGGTAACCACTAGAGTCCCAGTCTTCCGGATATCGAAGGGAAGGGTATTCATCGCAAAGTCCAACGCCGTGATACATTACCCCGTAACGCTGGTGTCGGTATTTTTCTGGAAGTTTTTGTCCACTTTTCATCAATGTTTCGAAGCTCATACCCGGCTCTAATAGGGCCATGTTGTGCGAAATATGTTCGTAGGCTTCCCGATAGATGCACTTTTCATAATCAGTTGGTGGTTGATTACCGATCTTCCACGTACGGGACAGGTCAGCGCAGTATCCGTAAGGACCGATAAGATCCGTATCAAAGGCAAGAATATCCCCATTCCTGATGGTCCGGGGCCCACACTCCTGAAACCACGGATTGGTTCGAGGGCCAGATGACAAAATCCTTGTTTCTATCCATTCTCCCCCGCGAATGAAGTTCCCTTTTTGTAGCTCCGCCCATGCCTCTACCTCAGTCATACCTGGCTGCACCGCGGATTGCATTTCATACATGGCTGCTTCACATGCAGCAACAGCACATCGCATTGCGTTGCATTCATTAGCGTCTTTTATTTTCCGTGCGTGTTCGGTAACTTCCTGCCCTTCCAATATCTCGAATCCCAGTTGCTCCAGGGACCGCAGGCCTGCAATTTCAATCTTGTCGACTGCCAGTCTGTGATTGCTGCCACTATGAATTCCCATGATCTCATCTACCTGACGAGTAAATGAATCAGCATGTTCCCGGGTTCGATTACCACTTTCGAAATAAAAAAACTGGCACCATGGCGAACTTCATTAATCAACGGTAGATGGGCGGAGAGGTGCTCACTGGCGTGGAAGTCCCAAAGTACCATGTATCCATCTGCAGTAACTAGACAGGCTCGACAAGGGTTGTGAGTGGTCCATAGTTGCATATTGGTCGTGTCCGTGGCGTAACGGATGTTTAATGGATCAAACATGAGCAGTCCGCCAATATCGCGCTTGACAAGTTCATCAACCAGACGGGAATATCGATATTGACGTAACTGGTCCAGGTTCGGAGGTGTTATGCCAAGGGTTAGCCATTCTGAAAAAGCGAGATCAGTAGGACCAATTTCAACCCGATTGTCATCATTTGGTGTTCCATCGGGCAGTTTATCCGTATCAGAAATCGGTCTTTGATAAGGGGAAATTTTTCGATTTTCTCCAACTACCAGGTTATCTGTTGTCATGGTGAGAGGCTCTATATAGGGTCTGTATCCGATAGGTGGGTTGCAAGAAAATCTCAATGGAAACTAACCAATAAATATATAATTGTCAATTTACTCAAACGAATCAGATGAACTTCGGGAATTCAAAAAACGCTGGACGATTGTGGTCTCCCGGGGACAATTTATAGGCAATTTGTGTTAAAACCATAGGAATTCAATCTGTCGTTCGAGACGATGCTCAGTCGCGGTTTCCATGATCGATTTTCGATTCCACCTGACGCTTCAGTTTTCTGACGAACATCAAAGAAAAGAACAGAATAAACGACAATTAACCTCAAAGATCATAATAAATGTCAATCAACATGGCTGAGCAGATGACCCTTACATTAGGGCAAGTAGAATCCATTACCCACAATGCGTTACGTGCTTGCGGTGCCAGTGGTGAACAATTGGCCGTCGCAACCCAGTCTGTTGTGGACGCAGAAGCGGACGGAATTCGAGCTGTTGGTCTTAACTATCTTCCCATCTACTGTGGCCATCTTAAGAATAACAAACTTAGTGGAGATGCAATTCCAGATCACAGAAAAATTACCCCATCGGCTATCCAATCCGATGCAAAAAATGGATTTGCACACACCGCATTTGTCGAAGCTGAACAGGACTTTTTTGATTTGGCTCAGGACAATGGCATAGCGGCACTAAGCGTGATCAATAGCTATTCCGCTGGTGTAGTGGGATGGTTTGTACAGCGAATGGCTCAACAAGGCTTAATCGGTCTCGGTTTCGCGAACTCGCCTTCTGCGGTTTCTCCAGCTCCTGGAGCGAGTCCTTTTTTGGTACTAATCCCATGGCGTTCTCTGTTCCACGGACTCAGGGTGCTCCCCTGATCGCTGATATGGCAACCAGTCAGGTTGCATTGGTAACGATTAAACAACGTGCTGCCACTGGTGAAGCAATCCCTCTGGGATGGGGATACGATGCAAACGGGAACTTCACCGAGGATGCATCTGCGGTGATTAATGGAGGCTCATTGGCTCCAGTGGGGGGGTACAAGGGAACATTACTTGGTTTGTTGGTCGATGTGCTGGCGGGGGCTTTGGCTGGTCCAAACTGTTCTTTCAAAGCACCTATGTTCAAGAACAACGAAGGAACTTATCCCGCGGTAGGGCAGTTCTTTCTAGCCATTGCTCCAGGCCGTTTTTCGCCCGAACAGCCGGGGCAGTTTAGCGAACGGCTTGAGGTGATGTTAAATGCGCTATCTCAGGAGCCCGGGGTTCGTCTACCTGGAGACCGGAGACAGGAAAGTCAGAGCAGGGCCAGGTCGAAGGGGGTCGAGGTACCGATGGAGTTATATAATAAGTTACTTGGGCTTGCTGAATAACCCTCTTTGCATAATTCTCGCTGAGTAGCCAATGAAGTTGGAAAATAATCTGTCATACAGCTTGTTGGGTCTCAAGCTTGCTACACCAACTACCAACTCATTGGCATTTGATATGAAGAAGGACGAAAAGTTGGTTTCCCCCCTATAACATTATGGTTCTTTAAGTAGTCGTCCCTGAAGAACCCGAAAAGGCTACATATCCAGTATAAACTGGAT
>JAALKB010000135.1 GCA_011088265.1 Gammaproteobacteria bacterium | reverse complement strand
AGCCATGACCCTACTTATCATGTGATTCAGGATAAGCTGTAAGAACTGGGCCGATATGGACAAAAAACTGGTAGGGGCCACTACTACTATCAAGGGCGGGATAGAATCAGCGACCCGGAAATTAACTCGATATGTGAGATGCTCGCTTTGGAGCATGGAATACAGCGCCGTGAAATTTCCGATGATGAGATTCTGCAAAGATGCCTCTATCCTCTGATTAATGAAGCGGTGGAAATTCTCCAGGAAGGAATCGCCTATCGATCAGGTGATTGTGACATTGTTTGGGTAAATGGATACGGCTTTCCTAATTGGCGCGGAGGGCCGCTACATTATGCCGATGAAATTGGCCTGGACAAAGTGCTGGCAGGAATGCGCCATTACCAACACAGTCTTGGCGATTATGGTGCGATATGGTTTCATCCCGCTCTATTGTTGGAAACCCTGGTATCCCGAGGCGAAAAGCTCGCCGACTACATATCCCACACTTTGAAATAGGTATAAATATGAAAGATGCCGTTATCGTCTCAACCGCACGCACCCCCATCGGTCTGGCTTTTAGAGGCTCGCTAAATAATATTAAGTCTCCCACCATGACAGCCCACGCCATTCGTCATGCAGTCGATCGTTCCGGTGTCGAGGAAGAGACTATCGATGATGTAATCATCGGTTCAGTATTAAATGCTGGTACGGCTGGTATGAATATTGCTCGAAATGCATCCCTTGCCGCAGGCCTTCCATTTTCGGTATCTGCACAAACCATTGATCGTCAATGCTCATCTGGATTAATGGCAATAGCAACTGCTGCAAAGCAAATTATTGTCGACAATATGAATATCGTGGTAGCTGGTGGACAAGATAATGTCTCCGCGGTACAAAACCAGTTCCTCGAATGGGTAGGCGAACAGAAAGATTCCAATGTCACCGATAACGCGGAATGTGCCTATATGCCCATGTTATTAACAGCTGAAAATATTACTAAAAAATATGGAATTACCCGACAAGCTCAGGATGCATACGCCTTGCAATCTCAAATGAGGACAGCGGCGGCGCAGATCGATGGCAAGTTTGATGATGAAGTCGTGGCAATCAACGCAACGAAAGTGGTGAAAGACAAAGAAACCGGTGAAATCAGTCATCACAGTGTCACACTCTCCAAAGACGAAGGTAACCGCCCGCAAACCACACTGGAAGTGCTGAATAACCTCAATCCTGTTATTGAAGGTGGCTCGATCACTGCCGGAAATGCCAGTCAGTTATCAGATGGCGCTTCTGCCTGCGTTGTCATGGAAGGTCGCCTTGCAGAAAAGCGTGGCCTCACCCCTTTGGGTATTTATCGTGGAATGGCGGTCGCTGGAAATGAACCCGAAGAAATGGGAATAGGACCTATTTACGCGATCCCAAAACTACTGGAACGCACGGGGATGAAAATGACCGATATTGATTTATGGGAAATCAACGAAGCCTTCGCCTGCCAAACCATATACTGTCGGGACCATCTGGGAATTGACAATGGCATTTTTAATGTCAATGGCGGCGCAATTTCAATCGGGCATCCCTACGGAATGACCGGCGCCCGACAGACTGGACATATACTACTGGAAGGTAAACGGCGTGGTGCCAAATTTGTCGTTGTATCGATGTGTATTGGCGGCGGCATGGGTGCAGCAGCTTTGTTCGAAATCGCATAGAATTATTCTCTTTCTTTAACCAGATCTCCAATTTTTTGGGGGAGCTTCCATTGTCATTGGCCAATCAACTAGACGAGTTTCTACAGACTTATCCGGATACCCGGTACCTGGATGTTTTTTATTCGGATTTATCCAATGTCATTCGTGGTAAGCGATATCCTATTGCCCAGGCGAAGAAAGTTTTTGAATCAGGGATGATGACTCCTGGTTCATGCTTTCTGCTCGCTGTGACGGGAGAATCCATGGATCCCGAAGGCATGGGCTTCTCAGACGGTGACCCAGACGAATTGGGCATTCCCATACCGGGTACATTGACGCCTGCGAGCTGGACACAAATTCCCACTGCTCAGGTCATGTTATCTCTGCAAAGCCTTGATGGAGAACCTTATTACTACGAACCCCGAAATGTCCTTGCCAGGGTATTGGATAGATTCAAGGAAATTGGACTATCTCCGGTGGTTGCCTTCGAATTGGAGTTCTATCTGCTTGATCCTGTTCGGGATGCTAACAATGAACTTGTTCCTCCAAAATCTCCCCTAACAGGACAGCGCACTGATGCGACCCAAGTTTATAGTATGGATGATGTCGAAGATTTCAGTCTGTATCTGGACGAAGTAACCCAAACCTGCCTGCGACAAGGAGTGACTACCGGGGCAATTTCCGGGGAATACGCACCGGGTCAATTTGAAATAAATCTTCAACATACTAACAATCCGTTACGGGCAGCAGACCATTGTGTGTTGTTTCGTCGGGCGGTACAGAGTATCGCAAGAAAACACGGATATCAGGGTACGTTTATGGCTAAGCCCTACCTCGACAATGCTGGTAGTGGCTTACATCTGCACATCAGTCTGGTCAATGAGAAAGGAGAAAACGTATTTGATGGAGGTGGCCAGTACGGGACATCGAAATGTGGTACCGACCTGCTGTTCCACAGCATTGGAGGACTAAAACTCAATATGGCGGACTCCATGGCAATCTTTGCTCCTAATGCAAACTCCTACCACCGGTATGTACCGAATATCTTTGTCCCGGTTACCCCTAGCTGGGGATACGAAAATCGATCCGTCGCCATCAGGGTCCCCAAAAGTCCCGGAGCTGCTCGGCGTCTCGAACATCGCGTTTCCGGAGCGGATGCCAACCCCTATCTGGTTTTAGCGACCTTGCTCGCATCTATTCATGATGGCATTGTCAACCAGATAGAGCCCGGTGAACCGAACGAGGGCAATGCCGGTGAAGTTTCAGACCCGAATCTACCTTTGAATTCCCGATGCAGTCATGAAACTAAAGCAAAGTAAGCGGCTTGCATCCTATTTGGGGCAGGATTATCTGAACGCCTATGCCAGCTGCAAGATTCGTGAATATGAAGCCTTTGTTGAATCCGGAAAACCTGAAACAACATGGTATCTATAGGTACCTTTTAGCCATTGTCATCACTAGCAATCGTCATTTAATAATCACTAATAAAAACAAAAATGCCTAGAGACCCGAGATACGACATTTTATTCGAGCCGGTAAAAATCGGCCCGGTAACCACGAAAAATCGATTCTACCAGGTACCTCACTGCAATGGCATGGGACATACCTATCCCAGGTCCATTGCCGCAGCTCGAGGGGTTAAGGCCCAGGGAGGGTGGTCCGTAATATCCACAGAAGAATGTGAAATTCACCCCACCTCTGACGTATCACCTTACATTGAGGCTCGCCTTTGGGACGACGAAGACATGAAGCGACTCCAGCTAAGTATGGATGCCATTCATGAGCACAACGCCCTGGCCGCTATTGAGCTGGTTCACCAGGGACATGATGGAGCAAATCGCTACAGCCGACTACCCGTGATGGGAGTGTCGGATCTGGTGGTTCACAGTTACGACCCTAACCAGGCTTATGGGATGTCAAAGAAAGACATTGCCGATGTTCGCACCATGCATCGAAACGCCGCAGTCAGAGCAAGGGACTGCGGATTCGATATTGTTTATGTGTATGCCGGACATGACCTGTCATTACCTTTTCACTTTCTGAGTCCAAGACACAATCAGCGTACCGATGAATATGGAGGATCATTGGAAAACCGTGCGAGGTTCCTTAAGGAGCTATTAATTGACACCAGGGAAGCCGTCGGAGATAAATGCGGCATTGCTATTCGATTAGCCGTGGATGAATTGTTAAGCTCCAACGGTATTGTCAGTGCCACCGAAGGAAGAGAGATTGTGGAAATGCTGGCGGAGTTGCCCGATCTCTGGGATGTCAATATCAGCGACTGGTCTAATGATTCCCAGACATCACGCTTTAGTGAAGAAGGGTTTCAGGAAGAATACATTTCATTCGTCAAGCAGGTGACGACAAAACCTGTGGTTGGGGTGGGTCGGTTCACCTCCCCGGATACCATGGTGTCTCAAATAAAACGAGGGGTGCTGGATCTAATTGCTGCTGCCCGGCCATCCATTGCAGACCCTTACTTGCCAAACAAAATCGAACGGGGAGAACTGGAGGACATTCGGGAGTGCATTGGATGCAATATCTGCGTTTCCGGTGATTCAACCATCACGCCAATTCGCTGTACCCAAAATCCCACCATGGGCGAAGAGTATCGCCGACAATGGCATCCTGAAATCATAAAACCCAAAACCAGTGATGCGCGAATATTAATCCTGGGCGGCGGTCCGGCAGGACTGGAGGCCGCGATGTCACTGGGACGCAGAGGCTATTCGGTTACGCTGGCAGAAGCCTCAGAGCAAGCAGGAGGTCGAGTATTAAGAGAAAGCGCATTGCCTGGCTTAAGTGCATGGAAGCGAGTGGTGGATTATCGACTGGGACAGATAACCCGACTGAATGAAGTGGAAATGCATCTTAATAGTTCACTTAACCCCCAACAGATAGTTGAATTCAGCCGCGAACTCAATATCCAGCATGTTGCCCTGGCGACGGGTTCGAGCTGGCGAAAAGACGGCGTTGGCAGAGAACACCATCGGCCAATAGGTCATGACAACAGTGTTCCTGTATTTAGCCCAGATGACGTTATGGGCGATTCATTCCCCCAGACAAATCGAGTCATCGTATATGATGATGACCATTACTACATGGGCAGTGTGATTGCCGAAAAACTGGCTAATGCAGGATCGGAAGTGACACTGATCACTCCTGCTCATATGGTTGCACTATGGACCCAAAACACCCTGGAACAGGATCGAATCGAGCAGCGACTATTTTCATTGGGGGTCAACATGTTGTGCCGTCACACTATCAGTGAAATACGCGACAACGAAGTAATTCTGAGTAAGATAAATGCCAGTTCAGTATCATCGATCCCAGCGGACGCAGTGGTTTTTGTGACATCCCGCATTTCCGAAAATACAATTTACACTGACTTAACATCGAATAACGCCCCAGAGGCAGATCACATCGGCTTAACTACTGTTACACGAATTGGTGACTGCCTCGCTCCTTCAACCATCGCAGCAGCGGTTTATCATGGACATCGTTTTGCCCAGGAGTTCGATACTGAACTCGACATAGACGTCGTTCCCTTTAAGCGCGAATATGTACAAATCTAACTGAAACCCAACTGTGCAGCCCCCATTCCGGGGCGGCGCGTTTTTTGCCAGGAATTCAAAACTTATTCCCACAAAGGGTGTAGACTCGAATGGTTACTTACTCTTACACTACATCCCGGCACACCTGAACTAATGAGTTCTTATCCGGACCCTGGCATAAAAAATGTCATAAGAAAGAGTCATAAAACAATATAAAACCAGCCATTCGACTTTGAATTGGCGGCTGAGGAAAAACAATATGAAAACGAAACCAAAACCGAAACCAATGGGAACAATTGGCACAGCACTGGCATGTGCTGGCTTACTTTTATGCAGTAATGCCTACACAGACAGCGTCAAAATTGGCTTTGTCACCACCCTGACTACTCCGGCCGGGGTCATTGGAAAGGACATGCAAGATGCGGTCAATCTTGCCGTGGACCATCTGGGCGCCAAAATGGCGGGCAAGGACATCGAAATATTCTTCGAAGACGATGGTTTTAAACCCGAAATTGGCAAACAAAAGACCGACAAATTAGTCAAACAGGATGATGTCGATTTTGTTACCGGTTTTATTTGGTCCCATGTATTACTGGCTTCAAGAAAGTCAGCTCTTGATGCAGGGAAGTTCCTGATCAGCGCGAACGCCGGACCATCAAAGCTCGCCGGCAAGTTATGCCATGAGAATTTTTTCTCCACCTCCTGGCAGAATGACCAAACTCCCATGGCGATGGGCGAAGTATTGAACCAGCAAAACGTAAAGTCGCTTTATGTAATGGCGCCAAATTACGCAGCCGGAAAAAACATGGTCGCGGGTGTTGAACGAACTTTCAAAGGTGAGATTGCTGGCAAAGACCTCACAAAATGGGGTAAAGATGCCCAACTGGATTTTTCTGCGGAGCTTGCCAAAGCCAAGGCATCGGGCGCAGAGGGACTATTTGTCTTCTACCCAGGCAAAGCAGGTGGCGCGTTCATGAAGCAATATCAGCAAGCTGGTTTAGTGGAAAGTCTGCCGCTATACACCGTTTTCACCGTGGACTCGATTGCACTGCCTAAGCTGCAAGGTGCGAACATGGAAGGTGTATTAGGCTCCAGAAACACCATGTTTTGGTCTCCCGACCTGGATACTCCTGGAAACAGGAAATTCGTCAGCGGGTTCCGTGAAAAGTATGGAAAATACCCTTCCTTCTATGCCGCCCAGGCCTATGACTCCATTATGTTAATCAACAGCGGAGTCGAAGGCGCCGGTGGAAATGTTGATGACATGGATGCCGTCCGTTCAGCGATGAAACAGGCTAACTTTGATTCGGTCCGTGGTAAATATACCTATGGAAACAATCACTTTCCCATTCAAAATTTCTACTTAAGGGAAGTTGTCGAAGATGCGGACGGTAATTGGACCAGCAAGATTGTCAGCACCGTACTCGAAAATCATCAGGACCCCTATGCCGCAGAATGTAAACTGTAGCGGAAGCCGGAGGGTACGATCTATCGCATAGTCATCGTTACTATATATTTAATGCATGTCAGGTGAAAAAAAGTTTCACCTGACATGCATTTTTCACTTTCTACCATATACCCCTTTTAATCTGAAACCAGAAAAATGAACTGGGACCTCCTGATCATTCAGTGTCTAAATGGGCTCCAGCTCGGCTTGTTATTGTTTTTACTCGCCGCTGGTTTGACCCTGATCTTTGGCATTATGGATTTTATCAACCTGTCCCACGGTTCGTTTTATATGATCGGGGCCTATTTTTGTGCGTCAATTACCAACCTAACGGGGTCTCTCATACTGGGTGTAGTCATCTCCCTGATCGGGGTTCTGATCGTTGGCGCTTTGGTGGAAGCCCTACTGGCACGCAGGCTCTATCGAAATGACCATCTTGATCACGTTCTGGTGACCTTGGGGCTCATTCTTTGCTTTGATACAGCCGTGCATTTTTTCTGGGGCGCCGAGGGAATGACAATTCCCCTTCCTCCCGCTCTGGATGGGCAGGTCAATATGGGCGACATCGTGATTCCAACCTATCGATTCGTCATTATCATCGCAGGATTACTGGTAGCGGGAGGATTATACTTACTGGTCAATAAAACCCACCTAGGGATGCTGATTCGAGCGGGAGCATCCAATCGGGTTATGGTCACCGCCCTTGGGATAAATATCGATCGACTGTATATGATTGTTTTTGCCATCGGTGCAGCCATGGCAGGATTCGCTGGAATGCTAATCGCCCCGATTACCGAGGCTAGTGTGGGAATGGGCAACGAAATTATCATCATCGCCTTTGTGGTCGTCATTGTGGGCGGCATCGGCTCAGTCAAGGGCGCATTCTATGGTGCCTTGCTCATCGGCCTGATCGACACCCTTGGTCGATCTTATCTGGATGATTTTCTCAAGCTCTCCATGCCTGCCAACTATGCAGAGACAGCAGCCCCTGCGTTGTCTGCAATGATGGTATACATATTGATGGCAGCCATTCTCGCGTTTCGCCCGAGAGGACTATTTCCACCCGCGACAAAAAGCTAACCCACAAAAAGCCACTACCACATATCGTATCCATCCCATAGTGTGACAGACCAACATGACAGACCACGGTGATAGACCAGAATGACGGGTAGCCAAACCAATCCCCCTCAGGAACCAGATCGGGACACACAGGGGAAGTCTTGGGGAAAAGTGTCTGGATCCACTACGGTTTATCTGGGGATCATCGTATTACTCGGGTTCGCTCCGCCTTTTCTGTCACTAATCAACGAACCGTTTTATCTTGATTTATTGAGCCGCATGCTGATCCTGGGTATTGCTGCATTGAGCCTGAATCTCATTCTCGGCTACGGCGGCATGATCAGTATGGGGCATGCAGCCTATCTTGGAATCGGAGCCTATTGCGTCGGTATCCCAGCTTACTACGAGATATACAATGGTTTTGTGCATCTGGCGCTGGCCATTGTACTAAGCGGTATTTTCGCCTTTCTTTCTGGAATAATTAGTCTTAGAACCAAAGGGGTGTATTTCATTATGATCACCCTGGCCTTCACCCAGATGCTTTATTTCACCTTTGTCAGCCTGGAAGAATACGGCGGTGATGATGGACTAGTCATCGAGCTACGCAGCGAATTTCCCGGTCTGTTTGACACTGAAAATAACACCAATCTGTACTATTGCATTTATCTCACCCTGCTTGGATCCCTGCTATTAGTCCACCGCCTCATTCAGGCACCATTTGGTCGAGTAATTATTGGCAGTAAACACAATGAAGAACGCATGCGATCCCTGGGGTATAACACCTATCGATATCGCCTCGTTTGTTATGTTATATCCGGCATCCTATGCGGCATCGCCGGCGTCTTTCTCGGAAATTTCACCAGTTTTATCAGCCCTGAAATGATGGACTGGACTCACTCCGGAGAGCTAATCTTCATGATCGTTATCGGTGGAGTGAATTCGCTTTTTGGCCCCCTGATCGGTTCCATGTTATTCATCTTCTTTGAGGAATGGTTGTCTGGCATTACGGTTTACTGGCATTTTATTTTTGGCCTGATGCTCATTGCTCTGGTTCTTTTTGGAAAAGGCGGTATTAACGGATTAATCACTGCTTTGTTTGGGGAAAGACGATGACAAACAAAGAATCCATATTGCTTTCGACCAATGGGCTCGTGAAAAGCTTTGGTGGCGTCAAAGCCGTTAATGACATCAGTTTATCTGTAGCTGACAATACAATCCACGCCATCATTGGACCCAATGGAGCTGGCAAAACCACGCTGATTTCATTGTTGTCCGGAGACCTCACCCCGGATAAAGGCACCATTTCTTTCGCACAAAAAGACATTACCAAAGAAAGTGTGGAGCAAAGAGCGAAACAGGGACTTGCTCGCTCTTTTCAGATTACCAGCATTATTCTACCCATGACATTATTGGAAAATGTCATGCTATCAGCTCGAGGAAGGGAAAGACATGCCTATCAATTCTGGAAACCCGCCAGTCAGAATAAAGACATTGAGGAACAAGCGATTACAGTGCTTCAACAGGTAGGCCTGTGGGATCAAAGATACAAACCCGCATCGGATATCTCCCACGGCGAACAACGACAACTCGAACTGGCCATGGCCCTCGCCATGCAACCTCGATTATTGTTATTGGATGAACCCATGGCAGGCATGGGGCATGCTGAATCCGAAAAAATTACCGGCTTGCTTGGAACCATTTCCCAGGACAAAGCCATCTTGCTCATTGAGCATGACATGGACGCGGTATTTCAGCTGGCGGACACCATTTCGGTGCTGGTCAGCGGTTCTGTTATTGCATCAGACGAACCTGCCAATATTCGCTCAGACCCTCAGGTCCAGTCTGCTTATCTTGGAGGAAACTCCTGCTGATGCTGGAAATAGAAGACCTCAATACCTATTATGGGACCAGTCAAGCGCTATTCGGGCTGGCCATGACCGTTGAGAAAGGGACGGTTACCACGTTGATCGGCCGAAACGGCATGGGTAAAACCACCACGATAAATTCCATCATGGGCATTATTCCGAGCGAAAAAGGGGCAATTAGATTTCTTGGGGATGAAATCCGAGGGCTTCCGTCTTACCAGATAGCGCAAAAAGGAATCGGTCTTGTGCCTGAAGGTCGACAGATTTTTCCCAACCTGACGGTTAGAGAAAACCTAATCGCCACCGCAGCTAACTTTTCCCAGTCAAAAAAAACCTGGACGCTGGAAAGTGTGCTTGAGTTTTTCCCTGCCCTGAAAGATAAGCTGGACAACATGGGAAATCAGCTTTCTGGTGGAGAACAACAAATGCTCGCCATTGGAAGAGCGTTGATGCTCAATCCTCAATTGCTGATTCTGGACGAGGCTACCGAGGGCCTCGCTCCTCTGATAAGAGAGCAAATCTGGCTCAGGCTTTCGGAACTAAAACAATCCGGGCTGACGATTTTACTCATAGACAAAAACCTCGATGCCTTAACCCGAATTGCCGATCAACATTATATTATCGAAAAAGGGAAAACCGTGTGGCAGGGAACTTCGGATCAACTTACCCGGTCACCGGAATTACGAACCCGCTATCTTGGAGTATAGTATTAATAAACGATTGGAATATTGATAAACCATCACCTCTCAATCTCACTAATCGCTCCCTAATCGGATAACACTAACGCTTTTTACAAAAACCCCATAAGCAGGTTCATATTAATAGTCTAGTCGTCCCTGAAGAACCCGAAAAGGCTACATATCCAGTATAAACTGGA
>JAALKB010000134.1 GCA_011088265.1 Gammaproteobacteria bacterium | reverse complement strand
GAATCCCGGTTAGGACCCAAGCTGGAATTCAGACCCAGACAATCATTAATTCAGGTATCTGAGAGAAAAGAAAGAAATAAAGTGGCGCGAACATTTCCGGTGGCGCTACGATATCGTTTAACAATTTGATCCTAAAAGCGTGACCAAATAGTCTGATGTGCAGGACATTATGAAAAAAGTAGCCATTGTAGGAGCCGGTTTGGCTGGCTTCTCTGTTGCCCGTAAACTTCGGGAGCTGGGATTTTCCAATTCCATTTCACTTTATGGGGATGAGGGAATGATTCCCTATGATCGACCTCCATTGTCTAAGGCTTATCTGCTGGGGGAAACGGGGCGGGAAAACCTCGAATTACGCGCCGATAGTTTTTTTCAGCAGAACGAAATCGGGTTATTCGCCCAAAAAAAAGTACAGCGCATTGATGCTGAGTCAAAAAAGCTCTACTTCGATGGCGGAGACGAGCAGTATGATGCTTTGGTTTTCGCCACAGGAGCTACTGTCAGGCAGCTTCCAGAAAGTGTGACCGGTGGTTTGCAGGGCGTCTATGGTTTGCGGGATCTAAGAGACGCTGACAATATCGCAAAAGCATTCGAGAATGCAAAGAATGTTCTGGTTGTTGGTGGAGGTTATATCGGTCTGGAGCTAGCGGCAGCCGCCATCAAAAAAGACCTGAATGTGACTCTGGTTGAAGCAGCTCCCCGAATTCTGCAACGGGTCGCTGCGGAGCCCACTTCAGACTATTTTCGACAATTGCATCAATCCAAAGGGGTTGATATCCGCGAAGATGTGGGATTGCAACGCCTTGTGAGTGACGGGCAGTTAAGCGGTGAGCAGGTGGGTAATGGGAAGGTAAGCGGTGCAGAGCTATCTGATGGCTCTACGGTAGAGGCGGACTGCGTACTGGTGGGGGTTGGCATTGTTCCGAATACAACACTCGCTGAAGACGCAGGAATTGAAATCAATGGAGGAATTCAAACAGATGAGCACTGCCGTACGTCGGATCCATCCATATGGGCAGCTGGGGATTGTGCATCATTTCCGAACAATGGAGGATGGTTACGCCTTGAAAGTGTGGGCAATGCCATCGACATGGGGGAATGCGTCGCTGAAAATCTGATGGGGGGTGAAAGAATATATGTCGCCAAGCCCTGGTTCTGGTCTGATCAATACGAAGCCCGCTTACAAATAGCCGGCCTTGGAACCGGCCATGACCAGATTGTGATGCGTCCGGGGGAGAAGGAGGGGGCGATTTCTCACTGGTATTATGGAGCGGGAAAGTTGTTGGCGGTGGATGCGGTAAATGATTCTAAAGCATACATGGTGGGCAGGCGTCTGATCGAAGCGGGACGTACCCCCGATCCCGCCCTGGTCGTTGATGTTGAGACTAAATTAACGGCGTTGCTTAAAAATTAGAATGGTTGAGATTTGACTTCTGCTGTGAACTTAAAGGACATTATTTTTCGGCAACGTCTGCTTAAACGGTAAAGGAGGGCATGTAACTCAACTGGCCTTTTTATTGGCAATCAAATCAGCTCCAGCTGGCAGGTAGGTGGGAGTGAAAAAATCTGGCTGCTGTTTCGGATGAAGCGGAGTTGTAGGTGTAATTCAAGGTCTTTACCGGCAAGAGTTACTGGTCGGCAGGAGTTACTGGGTTGGTATTTATTCTTCGTTCAAATGACAGGCAACCCTTAATCCCTGATCGAAATGTCGCAGTGGCGGTGACTCACGTTTGCAAAGGTCATAGGCTAAAGGGCAACGATCGTTTAGAGAGCAACCGGTAATGACTTTGGTGTTTTCCCCGAGTTTCAATTCAAAGTCGGGATTATCCAATAATCCACTGGCGAACTGCAGGCCTTTGGAATAAGGCTGGCTGGCGGTTTCATAAAAATGACCGGAGGGAGCGTCTTCTACCATTTTACCGGCATAGAATACGGCGATTCGGGATGCGACATAACGTGTGGCGGCCAAATCATGGGAAATGAAAATAGCGGAAAACCCCACGTCCCGCTGTAGGTCTTTGATCATATTGAGTACCTGAGCCTGAACAGATACATCCAATGCGCTGACTGCTTCGTCAAAAAGAACGAATTCGGGTTTGGTAATCATGGCCCGGGCAATGGAGACCCGCTGTCGCTGACCGCCAGAAAGCTCATGAGGATAACGATATTGGTAATTACCCGGTAAACTCACCCGTTCAAGTATTTCCCCCACCCGCTGTTGCTGCTCCCGGGAAGAACCTGCCTTACCGAGTAGCTGTAGGGGTTCTATCACCGAGTCACCTACTTTCATCATGGGGTTTAGTGACCACTTCGGGTGTTGCAATACGGCTGCAAATCGACCCGCACGTTCCCTGCGAGGGATACTGGCAAGGGGTTTTCCGTGGTAGGTCAATGTGCCAAGCGTGGGTTTGAGCCTGCCAATAAACAAATTACCCAGTGTACTTTTCCCTGACCCGCTTTCGCCAACCACGCCAATAACTTCACCCGCTTCAACGCTTAGATCAACATTTTGAAGTGCATGAACCGCCCGTCGCGCCCAGGGTGGACCTGCCCAGAAATCAATGCTTGCATTCTGCGCTTCCAGTAAGGCCATTAGTTTGACTCCTGTTGCAAATCGCGCCAACGATGGCAGAGGATGTGCCAGTCTTCGGTAATGTTATCCTGTTCCGGGCGTGTGCGATCACAGGACTTCTCCCCGGAATTTCTCAAGGCAAAACGGCATCGGGGCTCGAAGGCACATTTTTTGGATGCACCCTGAAGAGCAGGTGGAATACCTGGAATAGTATGGAGCATCTCACCGGGTTTTTCGTGACCCGCGGACGCGGCCAGCAATGCCTGAGTATAGGGGTGTGCTGGCGCGTTAAATACCTCCTGGGTCGGTCCGTGTTCAACTACTCTGCCCGCGTATACCACCGCAATGCGATCACAAAAACGTTTCATGGCATTCAAGTTGTGGCTCAATAGCAACAAGGTGATATTTCTTTTTCGGCTTTGGTCTCTAAGCAATTCCAGCACTCGGGTAATGACAGAAGCATCTAGCGCGCTGGTAGCTTCATCCGCAATGATCACTTTGGGATCCCCCACCGTGGCCATGGCAATCACCACCCGTTGAGCCATTCCACCAGATAATTCATGGGGCCATGCTGCGGCCACCCTGCTGGCGTCTGTAAGCCCGACGCTCTGCAGTGAATTCACGACGTCTTCGTCACTCAAGGGAGGGTTTACTGCATTTTTCACTTGCCAGCCAATTCGCTTGGTAGGGTCCAGTGTGGCGATTGGGTCCTGAAACACATAACGTAATTCCTGTTGGCGAATTTCCTGCATATCCTCAACTTCGATATCCCATACAGATCTTCCAAGTAGTGTCAGTTCTCCGGATTTGGGTCTAACGCCGTCGGGCATCAAACGCCCCGCAGCAAAACCAATGGTACTTTTTCCTGATCCGCTTTCTCCAACAATACCCAGGATGGTCCCTCCAGGGACCGCCAGGGTCACACCGTCAAGGGCACGAACCACTTCGGGAGGGTGTCCAAACTCCAGAACCAGGTCCTGGATGTTCAGCGCCAGATTATCAGCAGCATTATTCACTGGGGTCATTCGATCAATTTACTTGCTTCTGTACTCGTCATTTCTATTCCCGGGAACTGGTCTACTCCAGAGGTCTGGGCTGGGCGGGTTCGATGATGGAGCGGGCAGCATCACCCACATAGTTGACGCAGAAAATTGCCAGTGTTAGCACTGCCCCGGGTGCCAGCACCATCCAGGGGGCGATATTGAGAAACGCACTGCCTTCCCTCAACAATGCTCCTAATGACGAAGCTGGGGGTTGTACCCCAAGCCCGAGGAAGCTCAAACTACTTTCAATGATCATGCCTATGGAAAGCAAATAAGCAGTTTGTACCACGGTGACCGAGGCAACATTGGGGAAAATATGTTTAAACAGAATACGGGCGGTTGAGGCGCCAGAAATCTGGGCCGCTACGACGAAATCCCGATTTACTACTCCAATGGCTGCGCCGCGAACGACTCTGACCATGGTCGGTAGCACAATGAAAAAGATGGCAACGATAGCAGCGAAGGAGCCCGGGCCGATAATCGCTGAAATGATTAGTCCAAAAATTAGCGAAGGAAAAGCAAATAGAACATCTGCCATTCTCGCGATAAAGGTGTCGAAGATTCCCCGGTACCAAGCGGCTGCCATGCCAATAAAGGAACCGACAATCCCTGCGGCAACTACCGCGGTCACAGAAAGCAGAAATGTCAATCGAATACCTTCAAGAACCCGGGCAAAAACCGAACGACCCAAATTATCCGTACCGAATAGCCATTGTATTGTTGGTGCACTACGACGGGGGCCAGAGGCAATATTTTTGTAGTCGGCAATGGCCAGATATGGTTCGATGATGCCAATAAAAATCATGCTTAACAATATGAGAACCATGATAACTGTTGTTGGACCTGCTACTCGAAGGAGACGGGTAAATCGCTGTCCAGGGGATGGGTTGTTTGCACCCGCCCCGGAATCTTCTATAAGGACGTCACCATGCCCATTATCATGTGTAGAAGCGGAATCATGTATAGAAGTGGGCGTATCAGAGTCCGATGAATCCGAAAAGCTATTAGCCATCATTCTTCTCCGTAACTCTGGGGTCGATGATTCCATATAGGATATCGGCGATGGTATTGGTTAGCACAAAAGCGGTCGCCGTTAGAATGACACCAATTTGAACCACTGGATAATCCCGCCGAGTAATGGAATTAACCAATAGGCGGCCAACGCCGTCGAGACTAAAAACTGTTTCTACCAATACAGTTCCTCCGAGCAGATAACCGGCAACGATAGCAAAAATTGTAATGACAGGAATCAGTGCGTTACGAAAAATGTGTTTGGAGAAGATGTCCTTCGGAGAAAGGCCCCTGGATACCGCTGCTAGAATGTGATCCTGTCCAATGACTCCGAGGACGCTGCTCCTCGCGGTTGCCAATACCAAACCGAGGCCAGTAATCGACAAGGTGAATGCGGGCAATATGGCGTATTTCAGATTTTCCATAAGACCTTCGGAAAGAGGTGCCCATCCTCCGGCTTTGAGCCCCAGGGAATTGACTGAGAATGCGTAAACCAGCAGTGAGCCCAAAACAAAATTAGGTATGGACATCAAAAAAGTACTGGAATGTCTGCCAACCTGAGAGGTCCACTTTTTATGAAACATGCCGGAAATGATGCCCATTGGAAAACCAATGAAGGCAATGATCATGAGTGCCAGAAAACCAAGCTCAAGGGTCAGAGGCAGTCTTTGGACGATTTCGTCAATGACCGGTTTGTTGGTCACCAATGAGGTGCCAAAGTCCCCCTGAAGCAGTTTCCCCAGCCACAGGATGTATTGTTCGAGAGCAGAACCATCCAGTCCGTATTCAATAGAAATGGCTTCTCGATCTGCTTCACTGGCCAATGGGAAAAAGAGATCAGCATAGGAGCCTGGAATGAGGCGCATGCCGAAGAATACCAGGGTAGCGACACCGGCAATCGTTAATGCGGCGAGACCCAGTCTCGCCGCAATGAACAACAAATATGAAAAAAGATTTTTTATCAAATTTTCATTTCGAAGGTTTCGACACCGGACAGAATGTCGTTCTGTGCCTGTTCCCTGGAAGGTGACATTGTAACTCTATCCGATCGCCAGGCAATGGTATCGATGTCGGTGCACAGAGGTACTTTCACCGCTTCCTCGTTCAGGATTTCATACGCCTTTTGCAAAGAAGGCGTAATTTCATCCCCGGTAGACTCCAGCACGGCTTTATTTAGTGCTGCGGAGTACTCTGGGTTTTCTGGGACATAGCCTTTAGTAAATCGGGACATTTCTGGCGCCCACCAGTGAGCGGTAATTATTAGTGGGTGGGCAAACCCGGTATACCGACTTACTACCATTTGCATGTCACTTGGATTAGTTCCCCAGGTACGTTTAGCCCAAACCCCACCATCAACCACTTCAAGCTCCAGATCCAAACCAATTTTGGCCGCACTTTGTTTGAGAACCTGAGCAACCGCACTCAAGGTGTCGCCCTCGCGTACCAGCACTTTGATTTTATTGGTGGGAAGATTGGCCGCTTCGATCATGGCCTTGGCTTTTTCGATATCAGGCTCACGGATAGGCAGTTTGCTGTCATCAGTTAGGCCCCATTGAGTCCAACCATAAGTTAATCCTGCACGGCCAGCGAAAGCAAATTCGATAAGCTGCTTACGGTCAATACACATAGCCACGGCCTGGCGAACGCTCTTATCCAGGAAGGGAGAACCCTCTGCCACGGCATTCATGCCGATGTAATAAAAGTCAGTGGTATCCAGGCGGGAGATCTCGATGTCTGGTGCACCTTCCAGCAGGGCAGGTGCATCTGGGTTGCCGTCAAAGGAAGCAGCATCGATGGAACCATCACGCAGCGCGGCGACTAGACTCTGTGCCTGGGGAATGGTCCTGACAACTACTGTATCTGTTTTTGGTGCGCCGCCCCAGTAGTGGGGATTCGCTTTTAACACCCAGCGGTCGTTCGCAGTATGGCTTTCAACGGAATAGGGGCCTGTACCCATGAACATGTCAGTTTTGGGGTCCCATTCACCACTTGCTTCCTCCACGGTGGGAACGATGCATACTAATGTGGCTGCTAGCGAACTTAAGGCCACATTATTGGGCCCATTGAATTCGATGGAGAGTTTATTCCCATCCATGGCGGTAATGGCGGTTTTGTTACGCAGTAATAAACCCCAGGGATTACCTTTCGATTTTAATGCGCGATTGAGGCTTACCGTAACATCCTCCATGGTCATGGCGCGACCATTGGCGAACACGGCATTGTCCCGAATGGTGAATACTAGCGTGTTACCTTGCCATTCCCAGGCGGTTGCAATGGACGGCTGTACTTCGAAATTATCGTCCAGTGTGACTAAAGAATCGTAAACCATGTGCTGGATATGCCAGGAGGATGACAACTGTGAACTATGGGGATCAAGGTGTTTGGTTTCCCGAATGCGGCCAAAGGTAAAGGTGCTGCCTTCCGCAGCCATTGCCATATTGCGTATACCTAACATGCCCGTTGTTAAACCGAGAGCGGCTACCCCCTTAACGAAATCTCGCCTGTTTATGCCCAAATGTTTGTCGCTCATCGTTTTTTCCCTCCACAGGATGCTAGTATTGGATTTATTATTTACAGCGGTACTGAATACAGTATTCAATTCAAGTTTGCAATAAAACTAAATGGGAATCAACATGATTAACTATCTATTTGGAATCTGACGTATGAGCGAGCTTTACTATGAATCTGCGATTACTCAGGCTCAATGGATAAAAGAAAAAAAGATCAGTGCCCGGGAGCTGTTAGAGCTCCACTTTAGCCGAGTGGATGCGGTCAATCCCATTATCAATGCGATTATCTGGGAAGATCGTGAACGGGCCTGGGAGTTGGCCGGACAACAGGATGCATTGCTGGCGAAACAGGGTGTGGATGGTCTTGGTTCTCTTTATGGCGTACCAATTACCGTGAAAGAAGCCTTTGACCTCGTGGGTAGTCCGAGTACCTGGGGAAATCCAGCATTGGCTGAAAATAGGCCGGATACAGATGCGGATGTTGTGCAGCGTTATAAATCAGCTGGAGCCAATATTTTTGGTAAAACCAATGTCCCGCTGAATCTTGTAGAATGGCAGAGTTTTAACGAAATTTATGGCACTACCCTAAACCCCTGGGACCTCACCCGCACACCTGGGGGTTCATCGGGAGGATCATCCGCCGCATTAGCAACGGGTATGACCGCTCTGGAAGCGGGCAGTGATATTGGCTCTTCCATTAGAAATCCAGCACATTATTGTGGTGTATTTGGATTAAAACCAACATGGAATGTGATCCCTTTACGGGGCCATATGCCGCCGGGTTGGGTCAGTGACATTGATATCGCAGTAACCGGGCCGATGGCACGAAGTGCACAGGATCTGAATCTTGGATTTAATGTTCTGGTTGGGCCGGATCAATTTGGAAAAAATGCATGGCGGACACATTGCCCGGATGATAGACGAGTCCGGTTAAAGGAATTCAGGGTCGCTATCAAACTCGATGATGGGGCGAGCCCCGTGGATAAGACCTATATTGAACAACTTGCTTTGTTCGCTGACAAACTGGCAGCGGAAGGAGCCACAGTGGTTTTCGATTGTGAATCTGATATCCAAAGTCAGGAATATTTTGATCTATATTTAAAGCTATTAGGTGCCGCTCGCTCAGTGGGAGTGACCGATGCCGAAATCGAGCAAATGCGCAATATCCCCAGAGAGGAAGACAACCCTGAAAGTAGAAAACTTCTGGATCGCCGAATAGAGGGTATGATGATGTCTCATGGGGAATGGCAAGTCACCCATAATGAACGTAGAAAAGCGCGACTGAAGTTCGATAGGTTTTTTGAAGATTATGACATATTGCTTTGTCCTGTTTGTGCCTCTACTGCATTTCCCATCGATGAAATGGGTGGTCGTTATGAACGAAAAATCACGGTAAATGATCGTAAGGTAGGAGAGGTGCTTCAGATGTTCTGGGCTGGGTATTCCGGTGTAGTTGGTTTACCAAGTGCGGTAGGACCTATCAGTTTATTGGGGGGACTACCCGTTGGTTATCAGGCCATTGCAGGCCATGGCAAGGATCGCACTGCGTTGGCTTTTAGTATGGCTGTGGAGCGCGAAATCGGTGGTTTTACGCCACCACCGGATTTCATTTAATTTTTCGCGTTATCCAAACCATTCCGGACGTGACCCAAATCTCATATCGAACCTATAAATCGTACGACTAAATCATACTATTGACTCAGATCGCTGTTAGGGGGTATCCCGATAAATAACTGGATCAATGACCGAAACCCCGGTACTCAGGATTCTTTGTACAGCCAGTCCAACCTGCAAAACTAATGCGTCGCCTTTAGGTGGACCAACCAACTGGATACCCACCGGCATACCACTTTCCGTAAACCCAATGGGCATGGCAAGAGCGGGTAGAGCAGTGGTAGTGGCGAGAAACGAAAATCGTAACCAATCTACGTAATCGGGTACCTGGTTTTCATCGACGGTCAAAGGGTATTCTTCCTTTACCATGCCGGGTTCCAGGCCCACTACTGGTATGGCTAGCACATCATAGTTATCCAGAAACATGCGCATCCGTTGATATAGGTCGGTACGGTTTCTCATGGCAAGATAGATATCATGGGAGGTTTGAGCCTGTCCGGTCGCGATGTTTCCTTCCAGGGTCGCCTTGAAATCTTTTTGAATAGAGTCTGGAACAAAGGCATTCACCGCACCATAGTGCATTCCCCTTAAACTAACGTAGGTTTCATAAAGTTGGGGTAAATCGGGGCAATTTTCTTCAATTATGATTCCGCCTTTTTCCAGTTCGTCCATGGCAGCGCCCATGATAGCGCGAATATTGCTCTCTACCGGAGCAAAACCATTTTGATCTGGGCTAAAGGCAATGCGAATATCGGACCGCTCGACTTTGAGGGCATCCTGAAAGGAGCAACGAGGTTCATCCATGCTCAGCGGTTGCCTGGGGTCGAATCCCGCCATCGCATCGAGAAACAAAGCGGTGTCTTCAACATCCCGGGCCATGGGTCCTGATATTCCTTCCATTAGAAAGGCTGCTGGTTCCGGTCCACCTCCAGCTCGCCCGGGAGTGGGACGAAATCCGCACACGCCGCAATAGGCGGCGGGTGTACGCAGTGATCCAGCCAAATCAGATCCCTGGCTCAACCAGACTTCGCCGGTGGCCAGAGAAACCGCTGCGCCCCCGGATGACCCCCCAGCGTTTTTTCTGGTATCCCAGGGATTACGGGTATAGCCAAAAACTTTATTAAAGGTATTGCCTCCAGCACCGAATTCCGGGGTATTGGTTTTTCCCACAACCACTCCCCCGCGATTTTCCAGGCGTTCAACCAGAGGGTCGCTCTTTGGTGAAACATTGTCCTTTAGTCCGATGGAGCCGAATGTGGTCTTCACGCCGGAGACAGCGGTAAGATCCTTGATGGCCAGAGGAATTCCCCCTAGCCATCCAGCGTAGTTACCATGTTGCAAGGAATTTTTTTCGATGTCCTTTAGTGATTCATAGGCTCTTTCTTCACAAAGAGTCGGTGTAGCATTCACGTCGGGTTCAACCTGCTTTATCCGTTGAAAGCTTGCATCAAGTAATTCTCTGGGAGAAATCTTTTTGTTTTTTAATAGTGCCACGACTTCCCGGGCAGGTAGCTTACAAACCTCTGGTCCAGTGAACGGTGGTTGCGGATTTGAATGATTCGTCGTCATGTTAGTGATTGACTTAGTGTGGGCGCAAAGACCCTGATAATGATTTGGTTTGTTATAGCCCGGTTTGTCGGGGTCTAAGCTGATAGAAGTCTAGTGAGACCCATGGCATTACCCAGGTGGCACCAGGTAGAGGGCTATCGAAAAATACTTCAATAATGAGAACAGTGA
>JAALKB010000133.1 GCA_011088265.1 Gammaproteobacteria bacterium | reverse complement strand
ACGGCGTGGACTACCAGGGTATCTAATCCTGTTTGCTCCCCACGCTTTCGCACCTGAGCGTCAGTATTGGTCCAAGAAGTCGCCTTCGCCACTGATATTCCTCCACATCTCTACGCATTTCACCGCTACATGTGGAATTCTACTTCTCTCTACCATACTCTAGTTTGCCAGTTTCAAATGCCGTTCCCAGGTTGAGCCCGGGGCTTTCACATCTGACTTAACAAACCGCCTGCGTGCGCTTTACGCCCAGTGATTCCGATTAACGCTTGCACCCTCCGTATTACCGCGGCTGCTGGCACGGAGTTAGCCGGTGCTTCTTGTAAAGGTACCGTCAAGACACAGGGGTATTAACCCGGTGCTTTTCTTTCCAATTGAAAGTGCTTTACAACCCTAGGGCCTTCTTCACACACGCGGCATTGCTGGATCAGGCTTGCGCCCATTGTCCAATATTCCCCACTGCTGCCTCCCGTAGGAGTCTGGGCCGTGTCTCAGTCCCAGTGTGGCTGATCATCCTCTCAGACCAGCTAAAGATCGTCGCCTTGGTAGGCCTTTACCCTACCAACAAGCTAATCTTACGTAGGCTCATCCAACAGTGATAGCTTTCATGAAGAGGCCACCTTTCCCCCGTAGGGCGTATGCGGTATTAGCTCCGGTTTCCCGGAGTTGTCCCCCGCTGCTGGGCAGATTCCTACGCGTTACTCACCCGTCCGCCACTCGCCACCAAGGAAACAAGTTTCCTCGTGCTGCCGTTCGACTTGCATGTGTTAAGCATGCCGCCAGCGTTCAATCTGAGCCAGGATCAAACTCTCCAGTTAAGTTTGGTGTCCCGAAGGACTTTTTTTTGGGACAGCCCTACAACGAATTGCAAAGCCATCACATACTGGATGAGGGATTCTGACGAATCGAAGCGCCCACACAATCTGCTTGATTTAGTTTTTAAAGATCACGGTTGCCGCGTTTGCCTGCAACCTGAGGAGCGCGAATTATACGCACTATTAAAGCCCCGTCAACTCTTTTTTTTAACCCACCCCCTTTCCAGCTCAGGGGCAACTTCCGACTCCTGTATGACTCCCCAACTACGCCCCCAACGAGTCAGGTAATCACCTTTGCTATTCGACGTTTACCAACCTGAATGATGAGCTCATCCTTAGGGAGAATTACCAGACTGGTATCCTCTATCTTCCCGGAGGCTATTCTAACCGCACCCTGTTTAATCATTCTTAATCCCTCTGATGTCGAAGCAACCAGACCAGCCTGCTTTAACACATTCGAGATAGGCATCCCTCCTTCCCCAACATCCAGAGCTACCACTGGAATATCATCTGGCAGCTTTCCTTTTCTGAACCGCTCGACGAACGCTTCTTTCGCTTTTTTCGCCGCAGGCCTGTCATGGAATCGAGCAACAATCTCTTCGGCAAGCTCAAACTTTGCATCTCGAGGATTCATCCCATTTCGAACCTGTTCCTGAAGCGCCATTACATCGTTTTTTTTCCTGAAGCTCAACAACTCAAAATATCGCCACATTAAATCATCCGAAATAGACATTATTTTGCCAAACATTTCATCCGAAGCATCATCAACAGCGATGTAGTTTCCCAGAGATTTTGACATCTTTTTAACACCATCCAGACCTTCAAGTAACGGCATCATCATGACCACCTGCTGTTCTTGCCCATGAAACTTCTGTAACTCCCTTCCCATCAATAAATTAAATCGCTGATCCGTACCCCCTAGCTCTACATCAGACTCAAGAGCCACCGAGTCATATCCCTGGGCCAATGGATACAAAAACTCATGTATGGAAATGGACTGACTTTTTGCGAACCGCTGTTTAAAGTCATCCCGCTCCAGCATTCTCGCCACAGTACTCCTCGCTGCCAGCTTATTCATTCCGGCAGCGCCCAATTCATTCATCCACTCGGAGTTGAACCGGACAATGGTCTGATCAGGGTCAAGGATTTTGAAGACCTGTTTTCGATAAGTGTCTGCATTTTCCATAATCTCTTCCCGGGTCAAAGCAGGCCGGGTCGTATTCTTGCCACTTGGATCTCCAATCAATCCCGTAAAATCACCAATCAGGAAGGTGACTTCGTGCCCCAATTCCTGAAACTGCCTCATCTTATTAATTAGGACTGTGTGCCCCAGGTGCAAATCAGGGGCAGTGGGGTCGAATCCCACTTTTATTCTCAAAGGGCGATTCTGCTCAAGTTTAGCCTCGAGCTCTTTCTCCAGCAAAATATCTTCTGCACCCCAAGCCAATTCACTCAGCATTTCTCTAGTATTACTCATTAACCTTTACTTATTACTTAAAACCCAGATGTCAAACCACATCACTAACCAATAAAACCAATAAAATCCATAACCGCAAATTATTGAAGGAAAAACAAAGAAACCGAATCAGCCCATTGCAGGCTCATCGAAACTCTCCCCTTTTATCAAACAAACCACAAGAATTCGAGACAGATTCCCGATCCGGGGTTTATGCAGATCCCAGGAATAGTTCAACGTTCTCAATGCTTCTGAAGCGGAGATACCAACGGGGAATTTTTTTGACCTGGTTACAATATAAAGGTAAAGTATACCCTTGCAGGTTCATCAAGGCCACAAGCCGCTATTCGCTCTTCTGTAACCCACTGATTTCTACTATTTCAACTACTGTTTATGGCGCCTGAAAAGCGATCAATGTTGCAGCTTGACCTTAAGAATGTGATTGCCGCCAAGTCAGTTTTTGCTGCAAAAAAAATAAGCAGTCTCAGTAAAACAGGGGCGATTGTGCTTATTTGCATTATTCTCGCCACGTTTTTTATTCTCAAGTTTGACCTGTTTAGACTCTCAGTCAGTCCCTATTCTGATGAAGCGTCCCAGACTCAGGTATCAAGTGGGTCACTCCCTGACCAGAAAGCCACTGCAGAAACCAGGAAGCCGCTAATTACGCCGCTGTCTAGCGATCCCAGGAACGATCCTACGAACGACTCCAGGGGCGACCCCACGAACGACCCCATGAACGATCCCAATTCCATGGGACAAGAGCAGGATACAACCGCTCCCATTAAATCTGAAAAAGACGGCGGCATTCTATTCGCAATTGGCCAATGGTTTACCAAACTATCAGACTCTGATCAACAGGAGCCCCCCCAATCTTCATCGTCCGAATCAAGTAAAGAAAAACCGGCATTACTGAAGGTGGGTGATCAACCAGATAGTCAGTCAGATGAAACGAAAATCGCTACAGAACCTGAAACCGCAACGGAAGAGAGTTCCTCAGATGTCGTCCAGGATACCCCGGTTGAACCCAAACCGGAACCAGAGCGCAAATCAAAAAGATATCTGGACAAACTAGCCGACATGCCATGGCGAACAGCAACGGTAAAAAAGAACGACACATTGTCGCAGATTTTTAAACGGAATGGAGTTGGGATTGTTCAGTCGTACCAAATCGCGGAATTGGAGGGAGCAGAGGCCCTACTCAAAATAAAGCCCGGGCAAAAAATACAGTTTAAACGCAATGATAATGAAGAATTGCTAGCCTTACGTTACCGAATAAACAAACTCGATACGTTGACTATTTATCGTACTGAGGAAGGTTTTGAGGTCGATTTCGAAAGCCGACAACCGCAAATCAGATTGAACTCGGCGAAAGCCACTATTTGGAACAGTTTACTGGAAACAGCAGAAATTGCGGACATCTCTTTCAACACCATGTACGATTTTATTACGCTGTTTGGCTGGCAAATCGACTTCGCAAAAGACATCCGTAGCGGCGACCAATTCTCCATCATTTACGAAGAAAAATATCTTGATGGAGAGAAAATCTCAAACGGCCGCATTGTTGCTGCCGAAATGATTGCCAGCAAAAAACGTTTAAGAGCTGTTCGACATACCGATGAACATGGCAATATTGAATACTACGCGCCAAATGGTGATGGAGTGAAAGGTTCATTCCTTCGCACTCCCATCAAGTTTGACCGGGTGACATCAAAATTTACCAGCAAACGGCTCCATCCGATAAAAAAAACCTGGCGAGCTCATAAAGGCGTTGATTATGGCGCACCCAGAGGGACCCCTGTATTGGCGATAGGGGATGGTGTAGTCCGCCATGCGGGGAACAAGGGAGGATATGGAAAAACCGTTGTTATTCGCCATGGGGGGAAATACGACACACTGTATGCCCATCTTAATAAAACTGCGAAAGGAGTCCGTAGAGGTAGTCGGGTAAAACAAGGACAGGTGATCGGCTATGTTGGCAGCACAGGATTGGCCACTGGTCCACATCTACATTATGAATTCCGCATCCACGGGATACATAAAGACCCTTTGACCGTGGAACTCCCCAAGTCTTCACCCATAGACGATAAATATAAAACCAACTTTCTGAAAATAGCCAGCGTGTGGGCAGACAAGCTTGATCAACTGACGACTCCTGCGTTAGTTGATAACCAGACAGGAGAGTAATCGATGCCTGGAACGTCAAGTGACCCACTTGACTATGCCATTGGCATTATGTCGGGGACCAGCGCTGATGGTATCGATGCTGTACTCCTCGAAATCACTGAAAATAACAGCTTTAGTGTTGTAGCAACAAACACCCTTGATTTTCCCCTAGATGTACAGAAACAAATCAGAGATCTTGGACAACCCAGCAACAATGAAATTGAGACGATGGGTTCTGTTCACACGAAACTGGCGCACCTGTATTATCAGGCCATCAAACCACTACTAAAAAATAGCCATCGCTTTCCGGTTTCGGTCATCGGCTGCCACGGCCAAACCATCCGGCATCACCCGGACAGGGAGCATCCATTTACAATACAAATTGGTAATGCTGCATTGTTAGCTCAGCTATCAAATGTGCCGGTTGTGTCAGATTTCAGAAGTGCCGATATTGCCGCGGGAGGCCAGGGGGCCCCTCTCGCGCCTTCGTTTCATCAAGCGGCGTTCGCTGCCGAAACAGAACATCGTGGAATTATCAATATTGGAGGAATCAGTAATCTAACCCACCTTCCCGCGGCCAACGGGCAGGTCACCGGTTTCGATACAGGTCCAGGAAATACACTTTTGGACCACTGGACCCGCCTCCACTTAAACAGGGAATATGATGAAGATGCCAACTGGGCAAAACAGGGAACCATTATCGATACACTGCTTGAAAGGCTTCTCAGTGATTCCTACTTTGATCGCCTCCCTCCGAAAAGCACAGGGCTTGAATACTTTAATCTGTCATGGCTAACCGAAATATTACAGACCCATAAGAACGATCTCTCGATTGAACTCGCCGCTGTGGATGTTCAGACAACACTGACGGCGCTCACCGCAACAACCATTTCAGATCAGCTCAATCGGTGCCACCCCTTACTGGAATCCGCATACGTTTGTGGCGGTGGGGCCAAAAACCCTCTTATCATGAAAATGTTGCGAGACCTGACTTCAATTCCCATTGTTACCACGTTGAACCTTGGTATTCATCCACAATGGGTAGAGGCTGCGGCTTTCGCATGGATGGCACATCGGACATTATACCGACAGCCATCCACACTACCATCGGTCACCGGAGCAAAAAAAGAAACCATTGCCGGTGCTATTTATTTCTCATGAAGGCACTTTCCGGGCATCGTCTAACACTTGCCCCGATGGCATAGCAATAAATGGCATGGCAATAATTAAAAACAGCTCCTGAAGACCCGAATATCGACAAATCTATCTGATACTCAGGCATCGGATTGTCTTCAGAAAAAACTCCCTGTATCCCTTTTCCGTTTCCTTTAAATGCGGCTGAATCAGCGCATGCAATTGAGGAAGGTTAAAAAAAGCACCCCGGGATAGCAATGATGCGCTGTATGGTAAGGCATGTTCCAGGCGAGTTTACGGATCAGAGAATTCGTAAAAATAGTACGAGTGTTAACAAACATATTCTCTTCGTGAGCACATCCGGTGTGTTCCGCCATTAGATAAACCCTTAGAAAAGGCTGTCCCAGAAGCATCGGCACAATCCAGACATAAAGCAATATTGCCGAATTCATGACTACTGACAACAGGATTAGAATTGCATAAAGCACCCACATTATCCTCGCCTCCCGACGACACCCAGCAACGGCTTGCTCGGGCACGTAGTCATCATTGATCACACCAAAAGCATTGCGAAAAAGCGTTGCAACATGGCTTCGCCAAACGAGTAATCCTGAAATCATGGCAATGAATTCCCGAATGTTTTCAGGTTTTCGTTCTTCAAGTTCCGGATCTTTACCAGGAACATGGGTATATCTGTGATGCTCAAAATGAAACAGCCTAAACCACCCAACAGGCAATATAATCAGAAACCCGCAGATGAAACTCACGACCTGATTCAACCAAAGTGTTCGAAAAGGTGTTCTATGAACAGTTTCGTGAACCAGCGTAAAAAGAAAGACCAACAGGATCCCCTGAAACACCATTATCAGAGGCCACAAGGGCGCGCCACCTGCGATAAGTATCCCCAATATGACAATTGCTCCCCAGTGAAAAAAAAGATGCAAAAGGCCTTTTGTATTAGAGCGGGCAAGCAAGTGCTTTCGCTGGCTTGATAGTAACGAAGAAATAACGTGACGATGATCCATGGACTGATTGTTGCTGATCTACAATAAAAAACCAAGCCATAAACTCAGCGAAGCTATAAACTCATTGCCTATCAAGGCCTGACCTCATAAGACCTGAAATAGGTCCCACAGCGCCTCTTCATGTTATTTCGTCTGGAATCGTCGGTGAAAGATAGAACCGTAGACGATTTCCACCAATTTATTTTCAAGCCGCGACGGGCCGCGACGGAATATACTCATATAACAACGATCTTTCTCCGCTGTTTTGGAACGACTATCCTGGATAAAAATTATGCCCGAATCCAATTTCGGCATCCTCTCGACGAAGACAGGGTTGAAAGCAAAAAATGAAGTAAAAATGAATGACGGAGTTCTCTATATAGTTGTCAATAAGCCAAACTAGCTGGCTTATTTGTTGGTATTATTCCGGGTATTTTCAATCTTAAAAACCTACCGATTAGTTTTGCGGGCAAGAGCACTATCCCTTTTAAGATACCGTTTTTGTTAAATGATTAAGCACATGAAAGAAATCGAAGCTCTCTCTAACGAAGTACAAAACCGCTATGAAACACAAACCTCTCAGGTTGGGACCGAAATACTGGGGGGGCATTTCCATCTAGGGTACTGGGATAACACAACCAACGACAACAAATCAGCAACAAGGAAACTCACAGAGTTGATGATTGATAAGGTTCGTATCCAACCAGGTCAACGTTTTTGTGATTTCGGTTGCGGAGTTGGTGGACCGGCAATCCAACTAGCAGAAACGAAAGGTTGTTATGTTGATGGAATTACGATTAGCGAATTTCAATATAACGACGCATGTCGTCGAGGTCTTGCTAGCAGCGTCCCGGATAGTGTGAGGTTTTATCATGGAAACGCGCTAAGCACACCCTGGGAAAATGAGACCTACGACGGTGGCTGGTTTTTCGAATCCATTTTTCACATGGGGCATGCAAATGCCTTAGCTGAAACCCATCGGGTTTTAAAACCCAATGCTGAGCTCATTATTGCGGATCTTCCATTATTACCCCATGCAGATGATTTGTTTGTAAAATGGTCCCTTGAAAAGGGGCTTGCTGTGCATGTTCATCCGGATCAATATGAAGCACTATTCTCAGACGCCGGGTTTGAACTTGTGAGTTATCACGATGTTAGTGATAACGTTATGAGTCCACTGGTGGAAAAAACCAAAGAGCTCATTGCAACAAAGACAGAGCTCCTGTCCATGCATTCGAGTCCAGCTGCAATAGACGACGCCTTATACGTTTATGATCAGATGGCCGGCAATTTAGGGTATGCCCTAATCACAGCAAAGAAAAAATACTGATTGGTTTCTCCCTGACAGGCTTCTAATTTTACTTTGTATAGAGAGAACTGCGACCAGAAAACACAAACAGAGAATCAGTCATTACTAAAGGCGTCTGGGATGCGTAAACCGTTTAGCTACTCATACACCAAAGATTAAACACAGGTGATCTGACTTTTTATTCATGAACCTATTCCGGGTTCTGAAACTTCGTATTGCGAACATAAAAAATTGAAATCAAAAACACCCAACACCATCGAACAGCTGAGAGACAAATACAGTCAGGAGAGAAATAAGCGACTCAGAAAGGATGGTAATAATCAATATATTAGAATGAGGGAGGATTACGAAGAGCATCTTGTTGATCCATACAATCCTGTTCGGGTTCGCAAAAGTCTGACTGATGAAACAGAGGTAGTTATTATTGGCGGTGGATTCAGTGGTCTAATGGCCGCTGTGCGGATTAAGGAAGCCGGCATCAATGACATCAGAATCATCGATCAGGCCGGAGACTTCGGCGGAACCTGGTATTGGAATCGCTATCCAGGAGCCCAATGTGATATTGATGCCTACATCTATCTTCCTCTTCTCGAAGAATTAGGATACATCCCAAAATCCAGATATAGCGACTCTCCGGAAATTTTTGCCCATTGTCAGGAAATTGGCAAACACTATGGGCTGTATGAAAACGCCTGTTTTCATACGAAAGTAGTTGAATTGGAATGGCTGGAAGAAGACGCAAGATGGATCATTTCAACGGATCGTCAAGACCGAATGAAAGCGCGCTATATATGCCTTGCCGATGGCCCCCTGACACAACCAAAACTACCCGGCATACGGGGGATTGAGGACTTTAAAGGACATATTTTCCATACGAGCCGATGGGATTACGATTATACCGGTGGAAGTCCGGAAGGCGACCTCTCCGGCCTCCAAGACAGGAGCGTAGCGATAAGTAGGAACAGGTGCAACCGGGATTCAATGTATCCCCTATGTCGCAAAATCCTGCAAACAGCTTTATGTTTTTCAACGAACTCCTTCATCAATTCTGGAGCGTAATAATGCGGCAACAGATATAAATTGGGCTGCTTCTCTGGAGCCTGGTTGGCAACGCAAACGAATGACTAATTTTAACCGTGTATCAAGCGGAGAATTTGAGATAGAAGATCTCGTAAATGACAGCCTAACGCAATCCATGAGGAAACTTGGTTCCAGGTTATACTTTCAAAACACCGAAAACGCCTCAAGCCCGGATCAAATAGATACACTACTACAAATGGACGATTGGGAGCTGATGGAAGAAGTCAGAAAACGGGTTGATGATATTGTCATCGATGAAACAACAGCCAGTCACCTTAAGCCATGGTATCGACTTTTTTGCAAACGCCCCTGTTTCAATGACGACTATTTGCATACTTTTAACAGAGAGAATGTCTCACTCATTGACACCGATGGAAAGGGAATTGATGGATTAAGCCATAACGGCGTAGTAGCAAAAAACCGGGAATATTCGGTCGACTGCATCATCTTCGCCACCGGCTTTGAAGTAGGCACTAGCTATCCTACCCGGTCAGGTTTCGAAGTATATGGGCGAGAGAATTACACATTGACAGAAAAATGGGCTGACGGAATCAGAACCTTGCACGGCATAATGAGCCACGGATTTCCCAATTGCTTTTTTCTTGGAATTACCCAGGGGGCATATACGGCAAACTATACCCATATGCTCTATGAGCAAGCCCATCACATCTCTCACCTTATCGGCTCATCAATAAAGAAACAAAAAACCATCGAGCCCGGCGAATGGGCTGAGAATGATTGGGTGAAGACCATAATCAGCAAGTCAAACAGTATTCAAAAGTTTTCCCAGGAATGCACCCCGGGGTATTACAACAATGAAGGAGAGCCTGGCAAGAGGCGATCCGCCAGGATACCCGCTTACTACGGAGGGCCATCTGAGGAGTTTTTTAACATTATCAGGGAATGGAGAGAAACAGATGACTTTGCTGGCATCGAGTTCAACTAAACGACCCATGTAGATATCACACCGGTCTTGTTTCCAATTGGCCAGGAATTAGTGATGATCGGCATCAGCTGTCATCAGTCACATTGGGGGCCGCCGTGCTTCCTGCCATGATTCCCCCATCAATCACCATCTCCATTCCAGTAAGATATTTCGATTCATCCGACGCAAGATAAAGCACACTATAGGCAACATCGATCGGCGAACCCATTTCTCCCAACGGGATCCCTCGTTTTACGAATGACAATGATTTCTCAATTTGGTCCTGGTCATTTCCTAGCAAAGAATCCCAAATCGGGGTATAGATCGCCCCTGGATGCAATGAATTACAGCGAATTCGATATTTATTTTGAGCGCAATAGATAGCCACGGTTTTCGTATAATTGCGAACAGCGCCCTTACTTGAACAGTATGCTGCAGTTACCGGAACCCCTACCATACCCGCTCGGGATGACATATTGATAATGGAACCTCCTTTTTCCTTCATCAGCTTGATCCCATATTTACAGCCCAGAAAAACGCCATCGAGATTCACTTGATGTACATAGTCCGTCCTGAAAAAAGGCGCGATGTCGTTAGCGATCATGCGTCATTTTCGA
>JAALKB010000006.1 GCA_011088265.1 Gammaproteobacteria bacterium | reverse complement strand
ACCGGGGGGGTGGGGGGGGGGGGGGGTACACCATTCGGGTGATGCCACCACTTGCTGCTGCGGCGGTTTCACTAGCGATAGTGGCTTTGTGCTCTTCACCGGGTTCCCTCAGGCGTGCACAAAGATCAATGATTCCAGGAATAATGTGAAGCCCGCTAGCGTTAATTTCCTTATCAGGCCGAAAACCCTCCGGTTGATGATTCAAAGCTACAATTTTTCCATTGTCAATGAACAAATCATGGCTTCCGTTGAGACCATTGGCGGGGTCAACCAGTCGACCATTTTTTAATGCTATTTTCATTTCTTATTCTCATTACCGCCCATCAGTGTTGCCATGATGGACATTCTCACTGCTATACCGTTGGTAACCTGGTCCAAAATTAGGGAACGCGGTCCATCCGCGACACTGGATGAAATTTCCAAGCCTCGATTTATCGGACCAGGATGAAGAACAACGGCATCGTTTTTTGCATATCCCAGTTTTTCTTCGGTCAATCCATAGCGATTGAAATATTCCTGTTCGCTGGGGATTAGCTGTCCGTCCATTCGTTCTCTCTGAATTCGTAGCGTCATGACAACATCAATGTCCTCTAATCCCTCTCTCATGTCGCCTGTGGTAGTTACCCCCATGGATTCGACCCCGGTGGGAATGAGGGTTCGGGGGCCGATGAGTCTTACTTCTGCTACGTTCAATATTTTTAATGCATGTATCTGTGACCGCGCGACGCGAGAGTGAAGAATATCCCCCACAATCGCGACTTTCAGATTCTTGAAGTCCCCTTTTGCTCGGCGAATGGTGAACATATCCAGCATGTCCTAGGTTGGGTGTGCATGTCGTCCATCACCGGCATTAATCACCTTTATGTGATCAGGAAGATGACTTGCAATTAGGTGGGGCGCGCCACTGGCCGAATCCCTTACCACAAAAAGGTCGGTGTGCATGGCTTCCAGGGTACGTACAGTGTCGAGAATGGTTTCGCCCTTACTGGTCGACATTCTCGTAGAGCTAAGGTTAATCACGTCAGCGGACAGTCGTTTTCCTGCAATTTCGAATGTAGTCCTTGTCCTTGTGCTAGGTTCGAAAAATAAATTGACCAGGGTTTTACCTCTGAGTAGAGGAACTTTTTTTATCTCCCTCTGGCCGAAATTTATAAACGACTCCGCCATGTCGAGCATGCTAACCAGGGTCGATCTGGGTAGGCCGTTAATTGTCAGGAAATGTTTTAAATTTCCATTTTTATCAAATTGGATCTGACTATCAGGGGGCATCATTATCGTTCGCGTTCCTGTTTTATTATGTCGATTCGGAGTTCGCCATGGGTGTTTTGTAGCTTCGCCTGTTGGTTCGGGGGCAAAGGTAGTCGACATCCAATGACGTCAGCCTGAATCGGTAATTCTCTTTCTTCCCGGTCAATGAGTACGGCAAGTTTTATTGTTGCTGGTCGTCCATAGGAGAAAATTTCATTCATCGCTGCCCGCACCGTACGCCCAGAGTGTAGGACGTCGTCAATGAGTACGATATTTCTGTCATCAATGCTTTGGGGAAGTTTGGAACTTCTTGATTCCACGTTCATGCCGACTCTCATAAAATCATCCCGATGAAGTGAAATATCCAGCGTCCCTAATACTTCATGAATATCTCCTTTGGCGGGGGCCAGTTCTTGATAGATTTTTTCAGCGATCCACACTCCTCCAGAATGTATGCCAATAAACAAAGGGGCTTCCAGTTCTAATTGGGAAATATCCTTGGACATTTGGGAAATCAGAGGTAGGACCTCGATGGGAGAATTCATTCTTTTTGCTTTTCCTCGAAATGGGTCTGTAGAATTAATTCGGCAGCGAGGCTATCCCGGGATTCCTGTCGTTTGCGGGTAATAGATCTCCCCATGGATGATTCTCGCAGTAGCTCATCTGCGGCCACGGAAGTGAGCCTTTCGTCGACAAATTGGACGGAAATTCCCGTATAAAGTGTGAGTTTCTCGCCAAATTTTCTGGCCGCCATCGCACTTTTTCCTTCTGAGCCATCCATTGCAAATGGAAGGCCAACAACCAGATAGTTGGGTTTCCATTCGCTGACTAATGCATTAACCATATTCCAATTTGGCACTCCTTTTTTCGCCGGTATGGTTTTAAGAGATTGGGCGGTTTTTGTTAGGGTATTACCAGTGGCTATACCAATACGCTTCAGTCCAAAATCGAAACACAATATCCGTTCTCCTGATTTCATCCGTTTGACTTCAGGAGTCTCAGCATAAGATTGAGTGAGTCAAAATGAAATGCGAACTGTTCATGGCAACAGGGTCATTACGAAGTTTTGCAACCCAGACATTGGCTATATTTCGCTTAAGGTCATCGTTCACGATTTTGCAGAGGTTTCTTTCCTGATGGTTCTTCAGTTTACGGGTTCATGATGAGGTTTAGGCATGTCCCACCTGGGTGGAGAGTTTGAGATAATCAAATCCAAGCAGTTTTGCTGCGTCGCGCCACTTATTCTCGACACTGCCCAGAAAAATGATGTCGGAATCAGTGGGAATGGAAAACCAGGCATTGCTTTTGATTTCCTCTTCAAGCTGACCTGGCCCCCCACCCCGCATAGCCCAGACTCAGTGCGGCCTTTTCGGGGCCCGTTCCGTTAGCCATGGCTAATAGGATGTCCCGGGAGGTAGTAAGGCACAACGATTCATTTATCGATATGCTGGAGTCCCAGTCACACTCATTGCCATTGTGAATAACAAAACCGACTTCCTGCTGCACCGGACCACCGTCATAAACTGGCGTGTTCATGTGGGAGAGGCTAGTGACGGGCATCGACAGCTGTAGAAATATTTCCCCTAGCGATTGGTTAACAACCCGATTGACCACGATACCCATTGCACCTTCCTCATTATGCTGGCAAATCAATATTACTGTTTTAGCAAAATTGTGGTCATCGAGCAGCGGCATGGAAACTAGCAACTGATTGGACAGGGATGGGAAGTCTGGTTTTGGCTCTGTCATGGTTGTTGAACTTTTGTGCTCATTTTAGCCCGTTTTCTTTTTCTGGGTTTCAGTTGTTCCACGGGTTTCATAACCGTAACCCTGTTCGAGTTGAAAACGCTAATCCAGGAAATTCGTTGAAATTATGGAGATCCAATTCCTGTCATTCTTGCACTATTTAACTAATGATTTTGGTCAAAATACTGACATCAGGTCAAACAGTTGGCCACGTCTGCTGGTGCCAGACGGTGTAATCTGGAAAGCCAATATCAACATTAGCGCCAATTAGAAACACGGATCAAAATTTTTCTCAAGAATAACGCTTCCCTGTGAGAAGCTAGCTAACTTTAATCCTACTTCAATGTTATAGATCTTATAGACCTGTGCTATAAACCCGTCTCATAGTAGTGGCTATTGTTGGGTTTTTGACGCTGTTAAATTTTAGCATACTCATATATATTAGTGCGTCATACGGTTTAGAACTCCGACCTTATTTTTCGGAGATCCCCCCATGCTTCTTCCGTAATAAGCGCGGGCAGTAAGTGTGGGGTCAAAAAAGAAATTTGAGGTTTCGCTGACCACTTTTATGGCGTTAGATAAGGATGGCCACTGGCCATGGTTTCGTGAATAAGGTCTCGTTAATATGGTTTTGTAGATATGGCCTTCCGAGTTAGGGCCCGTTGGGCGATAGCTATGCATGATGCCAGACTTATGGGACGGGCTTATGGGGCATGAATACGCATGAATATATGGGCAAGATTTACAGGCACGATTTAAAATATGAAAAAAATATTAGTGGTTGACGATAGCCAAACAATTCTCCACGAAGCCAGGGATGCATTGGAGAGAGTGGGGTATGAGGTATTTACCGCCTCCAATGGGTTTGAGGCAATTACTCAAATCACTGACCATCACCCGGACCTGGTTTTCCTTGATATTGTGATGCCGAAACTCGATGGTTATAAAACCTGCTCCCTGGTAAAAAATAATGAGACATACAAGGATATTCCTGTGGTGATGGTGTCGAGTATGACGGGACTATTTGATAGGGTCAAAGGTAGACTTGTTGGTGCTGAAGATCATATCAACAAAGCATTTGTTAAGCAGGAGCTATTGGATGCAGCCCAAAAATACCTACGGTGATCGAGACGGCGGTGATCGAGACGGCAATGTTATTTTATTAGCACCATTCAGTTACCATTCGCCTGCCAATCACCAGAGAAAAATCGTCCAACATTGATACATGGTTAGAATGACTAGAAAGAAATAGTTTCAGGTGATCTGTCGAGAGTCAGATTATTCTTGATTTATCTTTATCTCCTAAACCACAATATTTCCCGAAATTGATCACTTCAAATGCCCAACCCCTGGAGTTATTTAGACAGTTAGAATTGCTGAGTCAGGGTAATGCTGTGCTTGGCGAAGAGCTGCTATTTGTCGAATCCTGGCGAGGTTTCACGTTTAGTGTGGATGAACTCAATCTTGCCGTTCCCTTTATCGGGCAGTATGAGATCTTCTCCTGTGGAGTCTGCAATCCTCTACCTATGGTTACGCCCTGGGTTAGAGGGATGACAAATATTCGAGGTGAAATTTATACCGTGATTGACTTTGCCCACTTCATTGGGCGTAGGCCGATCAAGGCGACTACCGGAGCGAACCTGCTGGTATTGTCAGAAGGTAGACTGAAAAGTGCGTTGCTATTGGAAAATAAAATTAGTCTAAGATCTTTTGATCACGATATCCCACGGGGAGACGTAAACGATATTGAACCTAGACTCAGACCATATTTGAACTCGTTTTTAATTGAAGGCCTGCAAAGATGGTGTGTTATCGATATGCGGGTGCTTATAAACAGCGAAACCTTTGCTAATATTGGTCGATAGAACAACCAGGTGACGCTGCCATTTTTTATGAGTTTTTCCACCAAAACCCATCAGTGCAGAGCTACCCTGATTGTGCCACGTCGAGCAAAACCCTTCCGCTTTTCGCTTCACGTCAGGGATATTCTGGATTGTGGTTTGCAGCACAAATATTGCTGCCGATCACCTAGCCGCTGGAGCTTGGGATAAATGAAAGACAGGTCGGAAAATTCCTGGCGGGTTGATGGCTCTAAAGGGCATATTGCTAACGATTCTGCTGATGATCCCACCGAAGGTTCAGTAGCAGAACGAGATAGTTTGGATTCGGAATTACCTCTATTTGATCTTGATGAAGAACAAGTGGTAAACCCCAAGGCAGTAAGTAACGATGGCTCAAAATCTGCTGAGAGCCCTAAGACGAAAAGCAATGGCACCCGTGGCGCCGTTGTCTTCTGGTCTATTCTTCTGATCATCTTCTCGGGTGTGCTCTCTTATACAGAGTATGAGCGTTTCGATGCCGGTCGAAAAAGCGAGGCTTTATACGAAGTTACCCGTAGTCTCCAATTGAAGACCCGGGAAGTAGCCTATCTGGTTCTGCATATCAAAGAAAACTCGGTCGAAGAAAGCAACCGACTTCAGGTCTTGGGCCGTGATGTGACAAATGAATTGAAGGTGTTCGGGGAGGACCGGGAGATGATTGCTTTACATCAGAGCCCCCAAAATACTGATAAGATCGCTTCGATAGATCAGATTAAATACGCAATATTTCCTGAACTCGACCTCCTACTAAAAAATCGTCAGATGCTGGAGGCTCAAAGGGAAAACGAGCGAACAATAGATGGCCTGATCCTCAGGCTATCCGATCAAGTGGATTCGTTTCCAGGTCAACTGGCACAACAAAACTCAGGGGAAGATCTGGTGGCGCTCGTCGGGCAGCAAAGTACATTGCTGTGGAGAATTCGATCGAACATTGGACGGCTGGTTACAAACCCGATTGTCAATGGGAAGATAGTGGATCTGATCAAAACAGATATTAACAAGCTTATTACCAGCAATGAGGCTTTGTTTAACAATCGTCGTTCGGTAGTCGCAAGCTGGTCTGATCGTATCAGTGATGATTTGGTTCGGCTTGACAGTCGTGTAGCTGACTTGCTAGAAGCAGTAAACACATCTTCCTGGTTGCAAAACTCCGCCGATAGAGTGTCAGAAAATAGTTTGATTCTGTCCACACTTTTCCAGCAACTGGGTGATCAATTGGAGGCGAATGGTAGTGTGTCTACGACGCCAGAATTCCGCTGGGTTTATCACCAGAAAGTTCGCATTGGGTTGATTGTTTTCACTCTGCTGTCGCTTACTTTGTTCGTTTGGGCCTTTGCGAGACGAAAGCCAGAGGGGTTGAATCAAACCAACATCGACAGGGCGCGAGATCACAAAAAGACATCCAGTGTTGCCGTTGATCATTTAGTTGAAGATATTCAGGAATTTGCAAAAGAGGATCTTACCGTTCAAGTACAAGCCGAAGATGAAACATCCATTGAACTCGCTCAGTCTATTAATCAGGCAGTCAACGGCATACGACTGACCGTTGAGGAAGCACAGTCAGCTTCATTGGACATCGACAGTTGTACGAATAACATGAGTTCTCTGATTTCCCGATTCAGGTTGGATAATGAAACACAGTATGCTCAGGTTGCAGGAATCTATGGCGATGTTAGAAAAATCACTGATGTGATCGATTTTTTTTACAAGAATGCATCAAAATCCTCCCAATGGCTCGGTGTTTCTGTCGATGCAGCGATGGAAGGTTCAAGCTCTGTAAGACAAACGGTAAAGGGAATGGGAACAGCAAAAACCCAGGTGCAGGATAGCCTGGGTAGGTTACGGAGATTGTCGGACCATTCCCAGCAGATCAATGATCTGGTTCAATCTATTCAGGAGGTTTCTGAACGCACGAATGTGCTTTCACTTAATGCTTCGATTCAGGCCGCCATGGCCGGGGAAGCGGGAAAAGGTTTCGCTGTGGTGGTAGAAGAAGTACAAAAGTTAGCTGAAAGATCGTCAGAAGCTTCAGGTAGAATAGAAGAATTGGTGAAGAACATAAACCAGGATATCAATAATGCGGTTTTCCTTATGGAAACAACAACAAAAGAGATTGCATCCGGAGTGCGGATGACGGATGAGACAGAAGCTATCTTTGATCGAATCAAGTCTGCTAATCAGCAGTTGGTGGGCTCAATTAGCCAATTTGCCGGTGGTTCCCGGGAAGAGCTGGAGACGATGGAGTCGATCAGTGATCGAATTGAAATGTTGAATATTTCTTCAAGACGAAACAACTCTAATGCGTCTGAAGTCGCCAATTCCATGGGACAACTAAAAGATGTTGCTCAAAGATTGAATCAATCTATCATGAGATTGAAGGCGAACTAGGCATCTTTTATAAATGTATTTTCTGTGTATAACGAATAAACCAGTATAGCCAGATGAGCATCCCATCTTGTGGTCCTCAAATGTTCGGTTGGGTGAAGCCGGAACTGTGGGAATATATTAAGCGGATAGAAAATAGTGTAGGCAGGGTCCGTAATGGCGCAGACACTGGAACATTGAATGTTGTCTCTGATTCCCTACATAAGATATACGGGATTCTCCGTGTTTTGGATCTCAATGCCGCCTGTTTATTTGTTGAAGATCTTGCGCTACTGAATCAGCGGATGATGGATTCAAGGAACGAAAGCGAGAGGGAAGGTATGGTTGCTCGATTCATTATTGGTATCCGGGAGGTTAAAACATATTTGTATGCCATCGAGCATGAGTCTCCCCAATCTCCCCTTCTATTGGTTTCCTCTATCAACGAAGTCAGAAAGCTCACAAACCGGACCCGGTTAGCTTTGTATGACCTGTTTGCTCCGTCTTTGGATTTCAGGTTGGAGGAGCCTGGTGAACGGGTGTTGGGTTTAACTGATTCAGAGAGAATCAATCTGCTTTTTCATCTTCGACAGAGATTCAGACAGTCCCTATTGCATTGGTTGAGCAATGATAACCGACAAGGAATGCTGTTGAATATTTCAGAAATACTCGGTCAGCTTCGACAAATTAGTAAGGTCGGGGTTTTGCGGGATTTGTGGTTTGTGGCGAAAGACTTTGTAGAAGTAATGCGCCAGGGAGAGTTGGCGATTTCCAATGAAGTGAAGGCTCAGTTTGCCAACTTTGACCTAGAAATTACCCGGATGAAAGACGAGAGTAATGAGTCGATTAAGCAAAATCCACCCCATGAGTTGATTAAGCAGATGCTCTTTTATATCGGCACGGGTGTGAGCCGGTCGGTGCAGGCCGGTAAAACGGTTAATTCGAAAGTTTATGAGCTGGCTCGATTGGAGGAATGGTTCGTCTTCGACTCGCAAAGCGAACCTGGCCCACAGGACAGGGAGTTGGAGCGAAAGTTAGGTGAATTAGCCGATGTGTTTACTTCTTCCGAGCTCTATTTGCTGGAGAATGGTCTGGAAGAGTGTATTGGTGGAGAATTATCCAGTGAAACCAACGTTTCTTTTCTTTCATTGTTACAGCTACTTGAAGGAGAAGCACGGGAGCGAGAAATTACTGAGCTGGCGGATTTGGTCATGACGATTAATTCCACTATCAAAACAGTGAAAGCTGTGGTTTATGAAGAAAGTGAGCACGAAGCAGATGAAGCGCATCGTGAGCCCATTTATCATGAACCCATTGAAGAAGAATCCGGGGTTGATCTTCGGCTGGCATCAGCGATGTTATTAGTGATTGATGGTTTGCGTCGCCCGCCGGTTTCGTCGTCCCAATGGATCGCAACGGTGAATGCCAGCAGAGCCAATCTCTCAACTCTGGTTAACCAACAAAGCGAAGATGAAGACTGGGAAATTACCCCAGATGAGCGTTATATTTCCAATGAGATCGAAGAAGCTCGGAGTCTGGTATTAAGTGAGATTATCATTAGACTAAAGAGTTTTGAGAGTGTTATCTACAATTATCAGCAGGATGGGGATGTAGTGAACCTCAGTCGGATAAGAACAGGTTTAGTGCAAATAACGAAATGGCTGCTTGTTCTTGAAGCGAATAAGGGGCTGGAGCTTGCAAGGTCACTGATTTTTACCATCGATACGTTTTGTCAGGATGATACTTCACTGATCATTACTCCTGTTCAAAGAGAACAGGTGGCTTTTGTGATTGCCAGTTTGCAGGTCTATGCGGATGAGCTCCAGTACACGGATAATCATTCTGACCTCCTTGTCGAGAACACCAGAGCTGCATTGATTGCAATGGGTGAGGGTGATTATGCAGAGGAAAACGCACAAACGGAAAATTCGGCCAATGAGCAATCTGAGTCGGCAGATCGTGACCCTGATGGTAGCCTGGATGGGCCCCAGGAGCAGGATGGCTCCTTTAGAGCTGGTGGCTTTGTTGATTTGGTGCGCTCGCAAAGTGTTTTATGGGACGACACCAGTGAAAATGATAGACGGTTCGTTATGCCTCTATTGGACCGTATCGACGAAAAAAGGCGGGTTATAAAGGTTACCCCTGAAAAACGGTTGCTTATCCATGAAACCCAGGCAGTATTTAAAGCGCTTCGTGTGTTCCTGGTGGGGCAGGAGAAACGGGAGATTTCGGAATTCGCTGAATTGGGGGAGTCGACGATGTTGGCTTTGAGTGATGAGTCCCTGAATTTCGATGATGATGTTGAAGAGTTTGTCAAATCGTTATGCCGTCGGATTCGAGTGGACTTTCAACCCGAAGTGGAGCATATCGAACAAGGCTCCGAACGGGCTTTTCAGGATTGGCAACGTGAACTGGACGAACTGATTGATCGCTCGAGGAATAAGAAGCAGGAGGGGGTAGTTGCTAAGAAACCGGAATTGCCTTTGCCTCACCGTCGTCAGGTTGTGTCGAATTCCGCCGCTCAATATGACGATGCAGAATCACCGAGAAGATTTAGTATCCTATTTTCCGATGAACTCAGGCAGATATTCGTCGGAGAATTAAAAGAACATACTTTACGATTAAAGAATAGTTATCGATCTCTTGTCTCTAATGCGGAGAATATCGATACGCTATCTTACCAGGAAACTTTTTTACGTAGCGTCCACGCGCTGGCGGGTAATTGCCGAAGTATTCAATTCGATAGCATCGCTATCTGCGTCGAAGAGTTGGAACCCATTGCCCATTCTCAGGCATCATTCAATACTTTTTCTGCTCGTTATGATGATTTATTTGAAGGCACTATTGGCCTATTGGATCGAACCGGAGACGAAATCAGCGAAAAAGGTGTGTTGCCTGAAAATATTGTTTCGGAGTTGGATTTTGTTGCCCAGGCGCTGCTGGGAGCCACGGTTGATTTGTTATCAGAGGGCAATACAGAAAGCGAAAGGAACATCCATGTAGGTCCAGATATCAAAGCCATTTTTCTCGAAGAAAGCAGATCAATTCTCTCACGGTTGAATCAATATCTGGCGGAGTGGCGCGCAGACGAGCTGACCCACGAAATGTTGATAGCTATTCGGCGTGAATTCCATACACTGAAGGGAAGCGCGGGCGCGACGGGCTTTGAAAACGTATCGATTTTATCTCACAACGTTGAGAGCTTTCTGGATCAGGAGGGAGTGTCACCCCAAAGCGAACAATCAAGTCTGCTTAATTTGTTGGAAGAAATTCACGATGGCTTGGCATCTGAACTCGGATTTATTCCTGCCAGTGTGGGAAATCATATGAGTTCGCTAAATAAGGCGATTACGCTTTTGCTGGTAGATGAGTCTGTTGGTCGTGAATTAAAGAAACCCACTAACGATGAATCTGTGAGCCCAATAGCCAGTTCTGGTTTCGCCAGTGCCAGTGCCAGTGACGGTGACGGTGAGGCTTCGATAAATTCATTGGAGCATGAACAGGCTGATAACCCCAATCTAAACCCACAGGAAACCGAGGCGTCACTTTCGCCATCGATGAGTGATGGTTTTGTGGTATCCAGGGAAGCCAGGAAAAATCGGCCTGCAGAAACTACAGCTCTCTCCATGACCCAGCTGGATGAGGTTGACGGAATGAGTAGCTCGTCAGTAGTGGAATTCGCTGATAGTTCACTCAAAATTGAAAACAAAAAACTTTCAGAACTGGTGAATCATTCCAGGGAATTGGGATTGATTCGAACTCAGTTAAAAAACATGCTGGAGAAAACTCGAAAGGAGCTGGACACTTTCAGAAGCAGTATGAGACTGATGAAAGAATCGGTGGTTGAAATCGACAGCGAAACAGAAGCTCTGGTTGCTGCCTGCCCCATGCCCTTTGAAAGCAGTGTTGTGTCTGAGGGTATTGATTCCTCGTATCGTGAGCGTTTTGTGAATCTTCAGACACAAAATAACGCAATAAAAGCAAGAATCGACGAGCTACTCGAAGTGGAGAAGTCTTTGGATGACAGGGCTTCGGAATTGGGTGAGGCATTGCTTCGACAGTTCTATTTGGGTGAGCAATTGCAGTCTGGGCTAATGAGCGCACGGATGTCATCCATCAACGAACACATGCCAAGGTTAAGGCAGTTGGTCCGGGAAACCTCGCGAAAATCTAACAAACCGGTGAACTTCGTTGTCATCGGCGGAGAGATCGAGGTGGATAGGCAGGTTATTGGCACCATGATTGCCCCCTTTGAACATATGATTCGTAATGCCATCGCCCATGGCATCGAACCTTCCAGCATTCGGTCTCATGAGAACAAAAATCTGGAAGGACAATTGCAGCTGAAGGTCACTCAGCAGGGAACGGAACTACTGGTGGAATTAACAGACGACGGAAGAGGGCTGGATTACTATAAGATAGCTGCCAGGGCGGTAAGGCTCGGATTTGCGAGAAACATGAGAGAGGTAACCGATGATCACTTACTACAGGTAATCATACAACCGGGGTTCAGTACGGAAGAAATCGTTAGTCTTGAATCCGGTCGTGGTGTGGGAATGAATGTGGTTTATCAGGCGGTTCGAAGCCTGGGGGGCTCCATGTCGGTGTCCACTCAAAGAGGACATGGAACGAGCTTTCAATTCAGATTACCAGTAACCCTTTCTGTGACACAGGCGTTGCTGGTTCGGCTCGGACAATATCGTTGCGCGATCCTGTCGAGAACCATCGAACGGATTGTTGAGGTTAGAAAATCTGACTTAACTAAAGTTGACGATGTTCTGCATCTTCACTATGACGATCGCCGCTTACCCATTTTAAATTTGTCTGAGAAGATGGAGATTTCGGACACAGCTTCAAGCAAGGGAACGGTTTCCATTATCGTCATTAGGCTTGCGGATCGAGTTGCTGCTTTCTCAGTTGACGGGTTTGAGGAAACAGTCGATATTGTGAGTAAAACACCTGGTGCGCAGCTCGTGTCAATTAATGGTGTATCCGGTGTGACGGTTTTAGCGGACTCAAGCATCGTTCTAATTCTAGACCCGGGTCAGTTCATCGAGGCTATTGAACTTGAAACTCAACCTCTGGAGGAATTAGAGGAGAAGACAAGTGATACAGAAGAAGAAAAAACGAATCGGGTTCTGATCGTGGATGATTCGTCGGTACTAAGGACGGTGATGCAGCGGGACATAAATTCAATGGGCTTGGATGCCATGGTGTCGAAGAATGGCCTGGAAGCGCTTGGCATGTTGAAGCAGATAAAAGTGGATATCGTTTTAGTGGATATCGAAATGCCAGAAATGGGTGGCTATGAGTTCCTGGTTGAGTTAAGGAAAGAGCCTCGCTACCATACACTGCCTGTTATCGTTATCACGTCGCGGTCAGACGAGCAGCATCGAGATAAGGCGCTGTATCTGGGAGCGGACGACTATATTAGCCGACCGTATAACGTGTCTGCGCTGGCTCTTATAATCAAGAAACTGATTAACGAAAAAGGGCGCAAGAACTCATGAAAGTCCTATCTTTAGACACCCGAGCGGGGTCGTTGCTGATACCGGTTAGTATGGTGGCGCAGGTTTTGGCAAGCTCGAACCAGCGGCTTTGTGACCATCGGCAACCCTATATTTCCTACGAGATTAATTGGAGAGAATATTCCATGCCTTTGATTAATGGTTCGGAAGCGTTGGGAGCAACTCCTATTGTCGATGAAGACTACAGTAGAGCCGTAGTGTTGTGGCCATTACACGGATTTGGGAAAAATGACTTTTTTGCTTTCTCTAGTCGGGAAGCACCAAAAATCGTGGTTATTGATGAGGCGATGACTTTACTGCCATCAACAATATTAAAAGAAATCCGATACGCGGCTGGGGTTATACAAATAGGCAGTCGATTGGGAGTCATACCCGATCTGAAGACACTGGCACATGATGTTTTTTAAAACGTTATAATATGGGACATCCTTTTGTGCCCTTTGACTTTTGTACCCTTTGACTTCGTTTCAAAACTTTGGTCACTCATTAAATCCTATTTATTGATTGTTTTGAGATATTACTCATCCTTCCTGCTTTTTGATTGTTTCTATCTTAAATGAAAAACTACCCTACGTTGAACTATCCCACGTTGGATGAATTAGCTGCAACGGTGAAGCAGGTTGCAGGACGTGTGCCCGCGCTTCAAACCGGACGCGTTGATCACACAACCAAGCTTGATGGCAGCTTCGTAACCGCCATTGATCAGCAAATGCAGGAGGAGTTGCTTGATTCGTTAACCAGTCGTTGGGCAGGTTTTGGTGCCATCGGAGAAGAAATGAAACATGCGGATCAAATGGAGGTTACCCGTCACAGTGAGCAGGGATACTGGGTTATTGATCCATTAGACGGGACAACGAATTTTATTTCAGGGTTTCTGTTTTACGGTATTTCTGTGGCGCTGGTCGTGGAAGGCAACCCCATATTGGCAGTGGTATATGACCCTGTTAGGGACGAGATTTTTTCCGCTGAAGCCGGAAACGGTGCTTATCTCAACGGTGAACGGCTGTCGACGAAGATTAACCCTTCGATCGAAAATTGCATCGCCAATGTGGACTATAAAAGGCTGGTTGGGGATTTGTCAGCACAATTGGTGCGATGTCCTCCTTATCGTTCTCAGCGAAACCTTGGTGCGTCCGTGTTGGAATGGTGTTGGCTGGCAGCTGGCCGATTTCAACTATATCTACACGGTGGTCAAAAACTTTGGGATTTTGCCGCTGGTTATCTTATTTTGAAGGAAGCTGGCGGTGCGGCTACTTCCCTGTCCGGAAAACCCCTAAACTGCGGCAGCCTTAGAAAGCGGTCGGTAGTTGCCGCCATTACCCCTGCTTTGTTAACCCAGTGGAAAAGCTGGATTGAAACGAATTGTAATGCTTCGGGAAATATGAAATTCTAATCCCATGCCCATGCCCATGCCTTGGCCGCACCCATGCCAAAGCATAGTGGTTTTTTGCTTTGTTAATAATCCTGCATGGATTTTCTCTTTAGGAAATTACTGAAAAGGGCTATATTCCCAGACTTGAAAACGAGTTCATTCTTTCGCATTTGTAACGGCAAATTATCGTAACAGTCGATCTTCATTACTTGCAAAAACCAGGTCTTTGGACAGCGATCTGGAAGTGCTGATTGGCGTGTTATTTTTATGCGGTTTGTTCTTGAAATATGAAAACTATCTTTGCTCTCCCATTAGCTAATCCGAAGCGGTAGCTTCCTTTAAGCTGCTATTTAGGAGGGCATTTTTATTCCCAAAATTTTCAAACCCTGATAAGAGGCGGTTAATGACGTCAATTGACAAACGGACCAAGGCAAACGCTATTCGTGCATTGAGTATGGATGCTGTCCAAAAGGCAAAGAGCGGCCATCCTGGTGCGCCAATGGGGATGGCTGATATTGCTGAAGTGTTGTGGAGTGACTTTCTTAAACACAATCCCTTGAACCCAACGTGGTCTGACCGGGATCGATTTGTACTTTCAAACGGTCATGGCTCTATGCTCATTTATTCTCTATTGCATTTGACAGGATATGATCTTTCCATTGAGGATATTAAACAATTCAGACAACTGCATTCAAAAACACCCGGGCATCCTGAATACGGTTATGCGCCAGGTGTAGAGACGACTACAGGCCCGTTAGGGCAAGGAATTGCTAATGCGGTGGGAATGGCAATTGCGGAGAGAACTCTTGGGGCGCAATTCAATCGACCAGAATTTTCCGTGGTTGATCATCACACCTATGTTTTTCTGGGGGATGGCTGCTTAATGGAGGGAATTTCCCACGAAGCGTGTTCTTTGGCAGGAACTCTGGGGCTTGGCAAGCTTATTGCTATTTATGATGACAATGGCATTTCCATTGATGGGGAAGTTGAAGGATGGTTTGCGGATAACACGCCGGGCAGGTTTGAATCGTATGGGTGGCATGTGATTTCCGACATAGATGGGCATGACTCCAATGCCATTCACGCAGCGCTGGAGTCCGCTAAACAGGTTAGTGACAAGCCTACATTAATTTGTTGTAAAACGACCATTGGTTTCGGGTCGCCAAATAAAGGAGGAAAAGAATCTTCTCATGGGGCCCCACTGGGTGCAGAGGAAATTGAGCTTACCAGGGCAACTCTGGATTGGCATTATGGCCCATTTGAGGTCCCTGGTGAGATTTATGATGCCTGGGATGCCAGAGACCATGGAAAAAAAGTAGAATTTCAATGGCAGGAAATGTTCGAAAAATATCGAGCAGACCACCCGGAACTTGCGGCTGAATACGAAAGGCGCATGTCATCGACTTTATCCGAAGAATGGCATAAACGGAATCATGAAAAGATTAGTCAGATCGCTGAAAAGCAGGAAACCATTGTGTCCCGAAAAGCATCGCAGAATGCTTTGCAGGAGTTTGGCCCTTTATTGCCGGAGTTGATTGGTGGTTCAGCCGATCTGGCTGGCTCAAATCTGACGATCTGGTCTGGATCTAAGGGAATTCAGGAGTATCCAGATGGAAACTATATTTATTATGGTGTTAGAGAATTTGCCATGGCGGCGATTAACAACGGAGTGACGCTCCACGGTGGCTTCAAAACTTATTGTTCGACGTTTTTAATGTTTTCTGAATACGCGCGAAATGCGCTGAGAATGTCGGCATTAATGAAAGTGCCAACGATCTATGTGTTTACTCATGACTCAGTGGGCCTGGGTGAAGATGGTCCAACCCACCAACCGGTTGAGCAAACCGCAACGCTTCGATTGATTCCAGGAATGTCTGTATGGCGACCCTGTGATGCAGTGGAATCTGCGGTTGCGTGGCAGCAAGCGATTGAGTCGAAGGATCAGCCTTTTTCTTTGATTTTTTCTCGCCAGAATCTACAACATCAGACACGCAATAGGGATCAGTTGGATTGCATCAGCAAGGGAGGGTATGTATTAAAGGACTGTGATGGGCATCCGGAACTGATTCTAATTGCAACTGGCTCTGAAGTAGAATTGGCGATGGCAGCAGCAGAAAAATTGCCCCACCGAGGGATACGAGTGGTTTCAATGCCTTCAACAGATCGATTTGAAGCGCAGGATGAGGACTTTCGCCAATCCGTGTTGCCCGTATCGGTTAACAAAAGAGTGGTGGTTGAGGCCGGTGTTAGCGGTGGATGGGGAAAATACGTGGGCTTCGATGGCGCGGTGGTAGGCATCGATACATTTGGTGAATCCGCGCCCGCGAAAGAGGTATTCGAGCATCTGGGGATGACCGTTGATAATGTTGTATTGACGATATCGAACCTGCTTGCTGATTAGCTGCTATCCGAATTTATTCTCATCGGATTCCCGAATATCGAAATAACTTCATCGAATTTTCGTTAGATAAGATTATGTATCAACTTGCAGACATGGAGCTCCGTGGTAAACGGGTGTTAATCCGTCAGGATTTGAATGTGCCCATTCGTAATGGAGTTGTCGCTTCAGATAAGCGTATTATGGCTTCTCTGGGAACCATTCAGGATGCGGTGGCCGCAGGCGCCAAAGTGATGGTTATGTCCCATTTGGGTCGTCCAGAGGAAGGGGTGTTTGATTCTGCATTTTCTTTGGAGCCCGTTGCGGATTGTGTGAGTCAGCGCCTTGGGGTTAAGGTGAAACTCAATTCGGATTATCTGTTTACCCCCCCAGAATTGAAGAATGGTGAAGTGGTTTTGTTAGAGAATGTCCGGTTCAATTTGGGTGAAAAGTCCAATGACGAAGAGTTGTCCAGAGCTTATGCATCACTTTGTGACGTGTTTGTCATGGATGCCTTTGGTACCGCCCATCGCGCTCAGGCATCGACACAGGGCGTAGCACAATTTGCGCCAATAGCATGCTCTGGCCCTTTACTTCAAAATGAAATTGAGGCCCTCAGCGGTGCTTTAGATCAACCTGATCGTCCCATGGTTGCCATAGTGGGCGGTGCCAAGGTCTCGTCTAAGCTCACGGTGCTCGAATCCCTATCAAATGTCGTTGATCAGTTGGTTCCTGGAGGAGGAATTGCCAATACCTTTATTGCTGCTGCAGGACATAACGTGGGTGCGTCATTATTCGAGCAGGACCTTATCCACGAGGCAAAAAAGCTAATGATGCAGGCGGAAGCTAAAGGCCGAGAGATTCCGATTCCTGTGGATGTTGTGGTAGGAAAATCGTTTTCTAGAGATGCTGAGCCAGTGATTAAGTCCGTTCAGGATATTGATGATATGGATATGATTCTGGATATTGGACCAGAAACATCTGCTCTTTATGCACAATTCATGCAGAATGCGGGTACTATTGTTTGGAATGGTCCGGTAGGAGTGTTCGAGTTTGACCAGTTTAGTCGAGGTACCCAGCAACTGGGAAAAGCAATAGCAGAGTCTTCCGCTTTTTCAATTGCCGGGGGTGGAGATACTTTGGCGGCGGTTGATAAATACAATCTGGGCAATGACATTTCCTACATATCCACCGGCGGTGGCGCGTTTCTGGAGTTTTTGGAAGGAAAAACCCTACCAGCGATCAAGATATTGTCTTCAAGATTTGAATCCTCTGAAGCATAAAAAATATTTGAAAAAAGTATTCCCAAAACCGGGAGTCATTGCGAGAGTTATTATTCTGTTGTACCCCATTGTATGGAACAAATAGAAATGTTTATGGAAATGCCAGCCTATAGAATCTGATCCAGATCTTTAATCAAATCCTCATGATTCTCTAGTCCTATTGATACCCTGAATAGGCCACTACCGGCAATCCTTCGATAGCGATCAAGATCAAAACCGGTAAGTTCATAGGATGACGTTACGAGGTCCTTTGTTTCCATCAGATAAATCAGACTTCGATGGTGACCAAGGGAGACAGCATAGTGGAATATCTCTAGTTTTTTCATCATTTTCCGAGCAACGGCATGTGGATCATTGACCCTGAAAGCCAGCATGCCGGAAAAGTTACTCATTTGTTTTGTTGCAATGTCATGGTCAGGATGGGTTTTTAGTCCAGGATACCGGACCAGTTCCACGGAATCATGTCCCTCCAGGTATTCAGCAATGATTTGTGCGTTTTCCTGATGTACACGCATTCGAATGGGTAATGTTGCCGTTCCTCTCATAATTAGCCAGGCGTTAAATGGACTGATTACGCCGCCATGGTGAATCACACCCTCATTGTGCAGGTGGGCAATGTGTTCTCTATTGCCAAGAACTGCGCCACCCATGGCATCTCCATGGCCACCGATGTATTTGGTCAGCGAATGAATCACCAGATCAGCACCCAGACTGAGCGGCTTCGTCGCAATGGGGGTTGCGAAAGTACTATCCACTGCTAGCAGTGAATGATTCGAATGGGCGATTTGTGCGGCTTTGGCAATATCAGTAATATTAATCAAAGGATTTGAAGGGGTTTCCAGCCAGACCATTCGAGTATTTTTCTTTATGGCCGACTCAATAGCCGCGGGGTTGCCAGTATCAACAGGTGTAACAGAAATCCCCATCCTGGGAAGGGTTTTTCTCGCTAATTCTGCGGTGCCAGGATAGTTGGTGCTGCTAATGACCAGGTGATCACCATGACTTAAGAAACTGAGTAACACTGCGGTGGATGCTGCCATTCCTGACGCAAAAGCCACACACGCTTCCGCCTCTTCCAGAGCTGTTAGTTTGTCTTCAAGCTGGGTAACCGTTGGATTTGACCAGCGGCTATACATATAGGGTGTGTCTTCATCAAGATTCAAGGCAGAAAAACTAACCGTCTCATCTACCACAAAGGTGCTGGACATGACGATATTTGGAGCCGAAGCACCAGTTCCGGAATCTGGCCTTTCTCCGGCATGAACTGCCTTTGTCTGGGATCCAGTTTGAAGGAGCAACTTTTTGTTAGACATGATTGCTTGGGTGCTGTGGCGCAATTGAAATGGAAAACAGATAACCTTGCTTATTCTTGGTTTGAACGTTTGTATGTCCTTGACTGAACGGTGCCTGATGTTGATGTGGAGTATAATTAGGTATTCCAATTAAACGAATAAAAAAATCAACCCATGCGTAGAAATCGTAAGGCCAAAATAGTGGCGACATTGGGTCCTGCCAGCTCCACTGAAACCACAATTCGGGAGTTGTATCTTGCGGGTGTGGATGTCTTCAGGCTCAACTTCAGTCATGGAAGCCATGAAGATCACCGCGATAGAGTGGAGATTATAAGGCGAATTGAAAAGGAAATCGGCCATCCTATTGGTATTTTGATGGATATCCAGGGGCCGAAACTGCGGTTGGGAACATTTCGACACCACTCCGTTGAACTTGCCAAGGGAGATACCTATCGGTTGGATCTCGATGCCAGTCCTGGCGACGACCATCGAGCGCCTTTACTACATCCAGAAATTTTTGCTGCATTGACTGTGGGCAGTGAACTAATGATCGACGATGGAAGGGTGAAACTCGAAGTGACTGAGTCATCGGACCAACATCTCGTGGCAAAAGTGTTAGTCGGTGGAAGCATTAGCGACAATAAAGGAGTAAACATTCCAGGAGTTGTGTTGCCTATCTCGGTTATCACCGAAAAAGACCGAATCGATCTACAGTATGGTTTATCTTTGGGAGTGGATTGGGTGGCCCAATCGTTTGTTCAACAACCCGATGATGTGAGAGAGCTGCGGTCGTTGGTGAAAGGACGTGCTGCGATCATGGTTAAAATGGAAAAGCCTTCCGCTCTGGAGAATCTGGATGAAATTCTTGAGCTTTGCGATGGAATGATGGTGGCCCGGGGGGATTTGGGAGTAGAGCTTCCACCGGAAAAGGTGCCAATTGTGCAAAAACGGCTAATCAGGCAATGCAGACAGGCTGGGAAACCGGTTGTGATTGCGACTCACATGCTCGATTCAATGGTGCATGTTCCCGTGCCAACCCGCGCCGAAGCTTCTGATGTTGCGACGGCGATTTATGATGGAGCAGATGCAGTGATGCTCTCCGCCGAGTCAGCCGCAGGAGATTATCCAGTGCGATCGGTAACCATTATGAATAAAATTATCTTCGAGGTAGAACAGGATCCACTGGCACAGAATATTCTTGATGCGCAGAGACCTGACCCCAATGCCACCACAGCGGATGCAATTTGCAATGCTTTGCAAAAGGTGACTCACGTTTTATCTTCCACCGCAACGGTAACCTACACTTCGTCTGGCAGTACTGCCTTGCGCGCCGCAAGAGAGCGCCCCCGGGCGCCAATACTGAGCCTTACTCCAGAGATAGGGATAGCTCGGTATTTATGTGTTGCCTGGGGAGTGCATCCGGTTCTGATTGACGTTGCAAGCCAGGGTGCCGATTTGATGGAGGTTATTAATGCCGCTAAGGATATTGCCGTGAAAGAGAATTTTGCCAAATCTGGTGATGCCGTGATCATTGCGGCGGGTCTACCGTTTGGGATTTCTGGGACGACTAATTTATTGCACATAGCCTGGGTTGATTGAAAATCTATCAATGGGACAGGGGTGATTTCACCCGATAGGAACACGTCATCTGTAATGATCTCTTAATGCTTAAATATGCTCATGGCACCGGCTGTGGTTTATTTCAAAGTTGGGTTTCAGAGCGATAAATTTCCCTTTAATGCGTTAGAATATAGCGCTCTTTATTTTTCATCTGGTATGCTTTTTACCAAACCGTTTTAGATCAAATTTTATGAATATTCACGAATACCAGGCTAAATCTCTTTTAGCTGAATTTGGCGTCGCCGTCCCACGAGGCGAGGTGGCCTTTACTGTTGACGAAGCCGTGGAAGCTGCCCGGTCATTGGGTGGCCCAATCTGGGTGGTTAAAGCTCAAATCCATGCGGGTGGGCGCGGTAAAGGTGGCGGCGTTAAAGTAGTTGATAGTATGGAGAAGCTCGAATCCACCTCCCGGGACATTCTGGGTATGCAGTTGGTGACACATCAAACTGGTCCCATCGGTCAGAAAGTGAAGCGGCTCTATATTGAAGAAGGCTGCGATATCGCCCGGGAGCTATACCTTGGGTTACTGGTGGATCGGGGAACCAGTCGTGTGACGATTATTGCGTCTACCGAAGGCGGCATGGACATTGAGGAAGTGGCGGAAACATCGCCAGAAAAGATTATTAACGTGGTCATTGATCCAGCCACGGGTCTACAGCCTTATCATGCCCGGAAGTTGGCATTTGGTCTGGGGCTTGAAGGCGCGCAGATTCGTTCCGCTGTTAAATTTTTGCAGGCGATGTATGAGGCATTTACCAGGCTTGATGCCAGCATGGTAGAAATTAATCCCCTGGTGGTTAAGGGAGATGGCGATTTGATTGCGCTGGATGCAAAAATGAATTTCGATAGTAATGCCCTGTATCGGCATCAAAATGTAGCGGAGCTAAGGGACGAAGACGAAGAGGATCCGGCAGAAATCGAAGCAGATAAACACGAGCTGAACTACATCAAACTGGATGGTTCTATCGGTTGTATGGTAAATGGCGCCGGGCTTGCCATGGCGACCATGGATATTATCCAGTTATATGGCCAGTCGCCTGCGAATTTTCTTGACGTTGGGGGAGGCGCTACTGCGGAACGAGTCACTATTGCATTCAAGATTATCCTCTCAGACCCCAATGTGAAAGGAATCCTGGTTAATATTTTTGGTGGGATCATGCGTTGTGATGTCATCGCCGAAGGAATTATTAAAGCGGCAAAAGAAGTGCAATTGGGTGTCCCTTTGGTGGTGCGTCTGGAAGGGACCAATGTGGAAAAGGGAAAAGCGATCCTGGCTGAGTCAGGACTCCCCATCGTTTCTGCAAATAACCTGGCTGATGCTGCTCAAAAGGTGGTTGATGCGGTCAACAATTCCACTACTGTGAAATAAGGAGAAATCTAATGTCTGTTTTAGTTAACGAATCCACGAAAGTCATCTGTCAGGGTTTTACTGGATCCCAGGCAACCTTCCACAGCGAACAGGCAATTGCCTATGGGACCCGAATGGTAGGCGGAGTGACGCCGGGGAAGGGTGGGCAAGTTCATCTTGATCTGCCAGTGTTTAATACCGTAGATGAAGCGGTGACTACCACTGGTGCTAATGCGTCGGTGATCTATGTCCCGCCGCCTTTTGCAGCGGACGCTATTCTTGAAGCGATTGACGCTCAGATTCCATTGATTGTGTGCATTACTGAAGGGGTCCCAGTGCTGGATATGGTGACCGTCAAGCGGGCATTGGAAAATTCCCCAAGCCGCCTAATTGGCCCAAACTGTCCAGGTATCATTACCCCCGAAGCTTGTAAAATCGGAATTATGCCGCGTCATATTCATAAAAAAGGTAGCGTGGGGATTGTTTCCCGGTCAGGAACCCTGACTTACGAAGCCGTGGCCCAGACTACGGCGGAAGGTATGGGGCAATCCACCTGCATTGGCATTGGAGGCGACCCGGTGAACGGCACTAACTTTATTGATTGTCTTGAGTTATTCCTTGAAGACCCTAAAACTGAATCCATCATTATGATCGGTGAAATTGGTGGAACCGCGGAGGAAGAAGCGGCTGATTTTATTAAACATAATTCTACAAAAAAGCCAATATGTGGTTTTATAGCAGGTGTAACTGCGCCTCCAGGGCGACGAATGGGGCATGCTGGCGCCATTATCGCAGGGGGGAAAGGGTGTGCCGATGATAAAATCGAGGCGCTTAAAAGTGCGGGTATTGCGGTAGCTGATTCTCCTGCATCTTTAGGTAGCACACTGAAAAGTGTTCTCGTGTGACGAGTTTGGTCGTATATAGGTATTTCTATAGGTGTCGATTAACTAGAATATAGGCCGCTTTTTGGTTTAAATATCCTGCTCCCGGAGAGTCAGCTTAAAAATGAGTGCAGTCATCCACGTTGCAATGAAAAGGGGACACCCCGGTAGTGGTCGCAAGAAAATGCGCCCTGCTCTTAAGGGTAGACAGGTAGAACAAGCGGCATTGGTCGAAGTTCAGACGTTGGTTGGACAAGAACCCCTAAGGCGTGATCTACTGATAGAGTATCTTCATCTTATTCAGGATGCTCATGGCCACCTGTCCTCCAGGCACCTGGCTGCATTGGCTTCACTCATGAAGTTGTCGCAAACCGAGATATATGAGGTGGCAACTTTCTATGCACACTTTGATGTGGTTAAAGAGGGTGAAAGCCCCCCGCCTCAAACTACCATTCGTGTTTGCGATAGTATTGCCTGTCAACTGGCTGGTGCCGAACAGCTGGTTAGTTCTCTGGAAGCCATGCCCGCTTCGAATATTCGGGTCTTACGAGCGCCTTGTATGGGGCGGTGCGATAGTGCACCTGTTGCCGAAGTAGGACATAATCACATTGGTGATGCCGATGCTGATACCTTAATGGATGCTGCGAATCAAGGGCATACTCATCCCGCAACCCCCACCTATATTGCATTGGATCAATACCTTGAGGCCGGGGGATATCAACTGCTAAAACGCTGTGTGTCTGGTGAACTTAGCCCTGAAAATGTGATTCAGGCATTGGATGATTCATCTCTGCGCGGTTTGGGAGGGGCCGGTTTTCCAACCGGACGAAAATGGGGCATTATGAGAAGTTTTGAAGGTCCCCGAATGATGGCTGTGAATGCTGATGAAGGTGAGCCAGGTACCTTTAAAGATCGCCACTATCTTGAGACCGACCCTCATCGTTTCATCGAAGGAATGCTGATTGCTGCCTGGGCTGCGGGCACGGAAAAAAGTTACGTTTATATTCGTGATGAGTATCCTGCCATCGTTTCACTAATGAAAAATGAAATCGGAGCCGCTAGGAAAAAGGGTTTGGCAGATCACGTGGAGATAGAGGTACGACGGGGAGCCGGTGCCTATATCTGTGGCGAAGAGTCTGCCATGATTGAATCCATTGAAGGTAAACGGGGATTGCCGAGAAACCGCCCTCCTTATGTGGCTGAAATTGGTTTGTTCGGTAAGCCGACTCTTGAGAACAACGTTGAAACGCTATATTGGGTACGAGATATTGTTGAGAAAGGGCCTGAATGGTTTTCCCAGGCAGGAGCGAATGGTCGAAAAGGATGGCGTAGGTTCTCCGTTTCAGGTCGGGTCAATAATCCTGGAGTAAAACTTGCTCCCGCGGGAACAACCATGAATGAATTGATCGAAAACTACTGTGGTGGTATGCAGGAAGGTCATCGTTTCAAAGCCTATTTGCCAGGTGGTGCATCTGGGGGAATTCTACCAGCGTCTTTAGCGGATGAGCCATTAGATTTCGACACACTACAGAAACATGGTTGCTTTATTGGTTCTGCGGCGGTGGTGGTGTTTAGCCACGAAGACAATATGAAGTCGGTGGCATTGAACCTGATGGAATTTTTTCGTGACGAAAGTTGTGGCCAATGCACCCCCTGCCGGGTAGGCACGGAAAAAGCAGTAAAAGTAATGGTTAAGCCTCAATGGGATGTCGATTTGTTGAATGATTTGAGCTCGGTGATGACGGATGCTTCTATTTGTGGTTTAGGCCAGGCTGCGGGTAATCCGATCAATTGTGTTTTAAAGTACTTTAAGGAGGACCTATAAGATGTCCGATTTGATTGAGTTTTCAATTGATGGAGCAACGGTTCAAGCTGGCCCGGAAGAAACAATTTGGCGGGTGGCTAAACGCAACTCTGTGGAGATTCCACATCTTTGCTACGCACCGAAGCCGGATTATCGCCCGGATGGGAATTGCCGGGCGTGTATGGTGGAAATTCAGGGAGAACGGGTTCTCGCCGCTTCCTGTCTGAGAAAGCCCACTCCAGGGATGATTGTGACAACGAATAACGAGCGGGCTAAAAAAGCTCAGTCTCTGGTGATGGAGTTGTTGGTGACCGATCAGCCTAAGCGGGAAGTGGCTCATGACAAGCAATCCCATTTATGGCAGTGGGCGGATAAACTTAATGTTGAGTCCAGTCGATTCGAGGCAAGAGAGGCTCCTGCCATGGACATCAGCCACCCAGCGATGCAGGTGGCGCTGGATGCCTGTATTCAATGTAACCTCTGTGTTCGCGCCTGTAGAGAGGTTCAGGTAAATGATGTTATTGGTATGGCTAATCGAGGACATACATCACAAATCGTTTTTGATCAGGGCGACGCCATGGGAGCTAGCAGTTGTGTTGCCTGTGGCGAATGTGTTCAGGCTTGTCCAACCGGTGCATTAATGGAAACGAATATGGTGGACGACAAGGGAGTTGCAAAATACGCGAATCCAGCGTCTGAATTGACCCAAACGGATAGCGTTTGTCCGTATTGCGGTGTTGGGTGTCAACTTACCTATAACGTCAAGGATAATGTCATTGTTTCCGTTCGGGGTAAGGAAGGGACTGCGAACCAGAACCGTCTTTGCGTTAAAGGACGATTCGGTTTTGACTATGTTAAACACCCTCACCGGTTGACTAAACCCTTGATTAGGATAGATAAGTCAACGAAGAGAGGCGATATCGATCTCGACCCCTCTAATCCATTGACCCATTTTCGAGAAGCAAGTTGGGAAGAAGCGCTGGATTTGGCCGGCGGTGGGTTGAAAAGCATCCGGGATGAGCATGGTAGTAATGCTCTGGCGGGCTTTGGGTCGGCGAAATGTTCCAACGAAGAAGCCTACCTGTTCCAGAAGTTGGTAAGAACCGGGTTTGGTACGAATAATGTCGATCACTGTACCCGACTTTGCCATGCTTCTTCAGTTGCCGCACTATTGGAAGGTGTGGGCTCGGGAGCTGTATCTGCTCCTTTTACCGCTGTTAAAGACTCAGATTGTGTGATCGTAATTGGCGCAAACCCTATTTCCAATCATCCTGTTGCAGCGACGTTCTTTAAGCAGGCTGCGAAAAATTCTACCTTAATCATCATGGATCCGAGGAAGACAGAATTCCAGCGGCATGCGAAGCATATGCTGCAATTCAAATCCGGATCGGATGTCGCCATGTTAAATGCCATGCTGAATGTCATTATTACGGAAGAGTTGTACGATGAGCAATATGTGAGTCAGTACACTGAAGGCTTTGAGAACCTTAAGAAGCACATCGTCGATTTTACTCCCGAGAAGATGGAACCAATCTGTGGGATTGATGCCAAGACATTAAGGACCGTGGCGAGAACCTATGCTAATTCCAGGGCTTCAATTATTATTTTCTGGGGTATGGGGATATCCCAACACGTTCATGGAACCGATAATGCAAGGTGTCTCATTGCGCTGTCCCTGATCACCGGTCAGGTCGGCCGACCTGGAACCGGGTTGCATCCTCTACGAGGGCAGAATAACGTGCAGGGAGCATCTGATGCGGGTTTGATTCCAATGATGTTGCCTGATTACAGATTGGTGGACGTGGATGATCTTCGATCACGGTTTGAGGACGCCTGGGGAACGAAACTGGATCCTCAGAGAGGTCTTACGGTGGTTGAGATTATGCATGCCATCCATGATGATGAAATCAAAGGCATGTACATTATGGGTGAGAATCCCGCGATGTCTGATCCGGATGTTCAACATGCAAGAGATGCACTGGCGGAGCTTGATCATTTGGTCGTGCAGGACTTATTTCTCACTGAGACTGCGTTTTATGCTGACGTGATTCTACCCGCATCAGCCTGGCCAGAAAAAGATGGCACGGTAACTAATACTAATCGCCAGGTTCAATTGGGTCGACAGGCGTTGACATTACCCGGAGATTCAAAGCAGGACTGGTGGATTACCCAGGAAATTGCCAAAAGACTCGATCTCAACTGGAGCTATGGGCATCCCAAAGATGTGTTTGCAGAAATGGGAACGGTTATGCCATCTCTCAATAACATTTCCTGGGATCGTCTTGAGCGGGAGGATGCGGTTACCTACCCCTGTCAGGCTCCGGATCAGCCTGGTAGTGAAATCGTTTTCACGAATGGCTTTCCAACACCTTCTGGTAAAGCAAAACTGGTTCCAGCTGATGTGATTCCTCCAGATGAGTTGCCAGATGTTGACTATCCCATGATATTGACTACGGGGCGGCAGCTAGAGCACTGGCATACAGGCTCAATGACAAGAAGGGCAGATGTACTCGATCAGATTGAGCCGGAAGCGGTTGCCAGTATCTCGCCGAAGATGTTGATGGATCTGGAAATTGAAGCGGGGGAGAAAATCAGGGTTTCCACTCGTCGGGGGATACTCGAGTTAAAAACCCGGTCTGATACCGGTGTTCCTGATGATGTAGTCTTTATCCCATTTTGTTATGCAGAAGCGGCAGCCAATACCCTTACCAATGCTGCATTGGACCCGGTTGGAAAGATTCCGGAGTTTAAATTTTGTGCAGCCCGGGTTGAATCCGTACAGTAGTGGAGAATTTGGCTTTCTGAAGAAGCAAACAATAGTATTTGGAAAAAAAATACTGCTATTTATATATCTTATGCAATAAAATCCTATTTGCAATTTTATCTGTCGAAATGTGGATAGCTTTGAGTCAAAGTGGTTCCCCATGAACGACACTTCTTCCTGATAATTAAAATAATATCTAATTTGGATAAATAATGAGTGACATAGAAATTGCCCGAAAGGCGCACATCAAGCCGATTTCCGAAATTGCCGATAGACTTGGTATTCCCCATGATGCACTGGCACCCTTTGGTCATACTAAAGCAAAAGTCAGTTTGGATTATATTGAGTCACTGAAAGATAAACCGGATGCCAAGCTGATTTTGGTGACAGCAATAACCCCTACTCCAGCTGGAGTAGGGAAAACCACAACATCGGTTGGATTGACCGACGGTCTGAATAAAATTGGCAAAGATGCCATGGTGTGTTTGCGGGAGCCGTCGCTTGGTCCTTGTTTTGGAATGAAAGGGGGGGCTGCAGGTGGTGGGTATGCCCAGGTCATTCCAATGGAAGATATCAATTTGCACTTTACTGGTGACTTCCATGCGATTAGTGCAGCGCACAATCTTTTATCAGCGTTGATTGACAATCACATATATTGGGGCAATGAGGCTGGATTCGATAGCCGGCGTGTAGCCTGGAGGCGAGTTGTGGATATGAATGACCGTTCTCTACGACAGATCACTAGTTCCCTGGGTGGTATTTCAAATGGCTATCCTCGTGAAGACGGCTTCGATATCACCGTAGCTTCCGAGGTCATGGCTATTTTTTGTTTGTCAAAAAACTTACAGGATCTGGAGGAGCGACTAAGCAAAATAGTGGTTGGATACACCCGTGATCGTAAGCCCATTAGGGCAGAAGCTGTTATGGGACCCGGTCCGATGACAGTATTGTTAAAAGAAGCGCTAGCACCCAATCTGGTACAAACATTGGAGCATAATCCCGCCTTTATCCATGGCGGTCCATTTGCAAATATCGCCCATGGTTGTAACTCAGTCATCGCGACTCGTGCCGCAATGAAAATGGCTGACTATGTTGTTACCGAAGCAGGGTTTGGTGCAGACCTTGGTGCAGAAAAATTCTTTGATATCAAATGTCGAAGTGCTGGTCTGGCGCCAGATGCTGTTGTTATCGTTGCCACTGTTCGTGCTCTAAAAATGCATGGTGGTGTTGCAAAAGATGAGTTAGGTAACGAAAACGTGCAAGCAGTTAAGGACGGGTGTGTTAACCTGGGCCGTCACATCGAGAATGTTAAATCCTATGGTGTTCCCGTGGTGGTTGCAATTAACCAGTTTAGTGCAGATACTGAAGCTGAAATCGCTGCGGTGCGTGAACTTACTGCGGACTATGGTGTGAAAGCCATTGATGCCAACCATTGGGCAGAAGGCGGTAAAGGTACAATGGAACTCGCTGAAGAAGTGGCAAAGGTAGCGGACAGCGGCGTGAGCGATTTTAGCCCACTTTATCCGAGTGAGATGCCCATTTTGGAAAAAATTGAAACTATTGCTACCCGTTTATATCGTGCTGATGGCATTAGCGCAGATCAGAAGACGCTCAATCAGATTCGGGACCTTCAGGAGGGCGGATTCGGCAACCTGCCTGTTTCTATCGCAAAAACTCAATACAGCTTTTCAACAGACCCCAATAAAAAGGGCGCACCGACAGGCCACACTTTACCTGTACGTGAAGTTCGTTTATCTGCTGGAGCAGGATTCATTGTGGTTGTTTGCGGTGATATCATGACGATGCCTGGATTGCCACGCACACCGGCTGCAAACCGTATTCGAATCAACGACGAGGGCGATGTGGAAGGACTGTTTTAATTGTCCATTGATTGACTGCCTAATGTGTTATTGGGCAATGCGTTGTTAAGAAAAAGCCGACTAATCGCAGTCGGCTTTTTCGATACTGGCGAATGACTATTGAGACAGGATCATCGAGGTGGAGTGACAGAAATTTGCTAATTAATGAGAGGCGGGATTGAGGCTTCTATCCTGTTCTTCACGGCTAGATCAACCTGCCGGTTCCATTTTCTTAGAGTCATTTTTGAGCCGGTAATTGGGTTGGTATGGAAGATTTAAATTGACCTGGCCGATAACGAAGGACCAACGGCGAGGGACCAACAACAATGACTGATAGCGATGAGCGATCTGTGTTAAATACTTCAGCAGCTTTGTGGTTTCCATTTGCCTTTTTTAGTTATGACAATGATTGATCTCAAAATGAATAAACCTTTCAGATTGCAGCGAAGCATGTTGTCTGTCCCAGGGATGAATCCGAGAATGTTTGACAAGGCTTTGCGTAGTGAGGCCGATACGATCATGTTGGATTGCGAGGACTCAGTTCCCGAGGACGACAAACAGCAGGCTCGGGATAACGTAATTCAGGCGCTAAATGAAAAAGACTGGAAAGCGACAAACAAGGGCATGGTTGTACGAATTAATGCAGTCAATACTCCCCATATGTACAAAGATCTAATTCAGATTGTGGAAGATGCAGGAGAAAGTATTGATTGCATTTTGCTACCGAAAGTAAATGAAGATACTGAAGTCAAGGTGCTGGACTATTTGCTGAATCAACTGGAAATGCATCTTAATCTCGAAAAAAGTATCGGTATCGAAGTATTGATTGAGACCGCTGCCGGGGCAGAGAACCTGGGGCGTATTGCTGCCTGTAGTGACCGACTCGAGGCGCTGCACTTTGGTGCCGGGGACTTTGCGGCGAGTTGCCGAGCGAGAATGACATCCATCGGTGGGGATAGTTCTGAATATCCGGGAGACCAGTGGCACTATATTATGCAAAAAATTGTTATCGCGGCTAGAGCGAATGGTTTGCGCCCCATCGACTCCGCGTTTGGAAACTATAGGGATGAACGAGCCTATGTTGAAAAATTACAACGGGCTGCAATTTTGGGTTTCGAGGGTAAGTGGGCTATTCATCCGAATCAAATAGCCCCAGCAAACAAAATTATGACACCACCGGCAATTGAGGTTGATCGTGCTTACCGCATTATTTCTGCCATGAAGGAAGGAGCGCAGCAAGGGCGAGGGGCAGTTTCGCTGGATGGTCAAATGATCGACATTGCTTCAGTTAGGATGGCTCAGCATATTGTGTCGATGGATCAGGCAATTAAGCGTGGAAGTCCGTCGTAAAAACGTCCATTGGTGAAGGACAACATCGGGCTACGAAGTCTCTACCAGGTTGGTAGCTCAGCGAAGTAGATAGCTATTAGTCAGAGTCATGTTCGAGAGTAGCAATTGGCGGCAAACCCATGAAAGACAAAGTCACTAAAGACGGAACTATGAAAGACAGAGCTACGAAAAACAAAGCTATAAAAAAGCATTGCCATGAATAGACATCCAGAACGGAAAAATAAACAACCTCCGGGTTAACGAATTCCGCTACCTAACGGGGGTTGTTCGTTATCCATCAACCCCATGGGTCTTGTATTCTATGGGGATCACACGCTTCATTCGTTCATTGATTCGGGCATACTTTTCCCAGCTGTGTTTTCCCTGGACGTTCTTATTTGGGAGGTCCCGTGGTGGGATGGGGGTTTTCCTTTCGAAGAGAAGGTCAGTTTTACTCCGAATATAGGTATGAGAGATTGGGGAGATGATTGCTTGTAGGGTTTTGATACTTAGGCTGAGAACGTCATAAAAACAGGAGTATTACCTGGTTTTTAGTAACTTATTCAACTCAGGGGAAATACTAATACTGTCAGGGGAAAAAAACTAACTCCCATTATCCAAACCGGGCGGGGAGAAAGATAAGAGTGGCCTGAACTTCTACACCTAACTGGGTATAATGATCGATTAGGTAGCGGATTCTGATTCCAGCCAGACTCTTTTGTTACAAGCCCGAGCCTTGCCAAAACCCAATGATTTTTTCTGGCTGCTCATCGGCCTGCGTAACATAGTGCTACTACTTTTTTGCTGCCTGTTTCTTTTTCTTCTTCTTTTTCGCCGCTTTTGTTTTCCCTGCCTTTTCTTCCTCCTTCTCCGATGGAGCGATGGTTTGTACCAGCTCTTCGTCTAATGGCGGAACTGAATCGAGGGCGGAGCTATCTTCGGTTAATTCACTTAGCGCTTCAAATTGGGATTGGCTAAAACTGTGTAATGTTCGATGCTGTTCCGCCAGTTTAACACTGTCGTCTAGTTGTTTTTGTTGCTGTTTCTTTTCTGCCTCGAGAGTTTGTTTCTCCTTTTTCAAGACGCGAGCTTCTTCTTCGGCTCGTTTACGGGCTGTTGACTCGTCAAATTTCTCTTTTTTTAAAGCCTTTAGCTTCCTGACGACATTTTCCGGACTGTCAGCCAATGCCAGTTTTATCGTTTTTAGCGCTTTTTCCTTCTCGCCAATTTGGGCTGTGGCTTTTTTGAGTTCGTTAGCATTTCCTTCCCTCGCTGCTGCGACGGTATGCTCCATTGCTACCTTATCTTGAATAGCCTGTTCCCTCGCTAAATCGGATTCCTTACAGGCCTTTTCCATTTTGGCAACCTTTTGTGCCATCTCTTCAATAGCCGTTGCTGCTTCCTGTTTGGTTTTCTCTATGTTTTCGTCGGCGGTGTTTCCTTTGTCTATGGCATCTTCAAGTTTTTTCCTGAATTCGTCCATATTGACTTCAGGGTCCAATCCCAAACTGTCGGTTGCTGCTCGAATAAGCATTTGCTTGCTTAACGCAAGCTTTTTCCACACATCAATTTTAAGCTCTAGTTCGGCTTGATCCACACAGTTCTCCTCTTGGCTGCTGAAATTTAAGGCGCGTATTATATGAAAAAGGCAGGCAAGTGTGAATGAAGAAATACAAAAATCGAACCAGATTCGACGTGTTTTCGTAAAAATAAACAAAATTACCCATCATCAGTTCCAAATCAATTCCAATTTTGTGACAGTCCGACTAGTTCACGTTTAAATTGAGGGGTATGTAAATCAATTATCTCGTCTAACTCCCGTGCATATCGGTGTCCGGCATAGGTCGCCCAGGCGATGGGGGCAGGTGCCTCGGCATCACCAATTACCTTGACTGATTTGATGCCCGATTTAGCCCAACTGGACTCGAAGGAGGCGAGATCATTTCCAAGTTTGTTGTTCGATATTCGACAGGTTACCATCAAAACCCCATCCGTTTCGAGTGTGTGAGTATCGCCCGTGTATACGCATTCGAGCGTCGAGTGATCGGTTTCGACAGCTAAAAGAGCGTGGGTTGTGATAATTTTAACCCCGAGGCGGAGTAATTTTTTTTGAATGAAATGCTGCTCTAGTGTATTGATTGTCCAATCAGATACTCTGGTCGCGGGCGTCACAAGGGTGACCTTGCATCCATTTTTAACGAGCGTTTCTGCCAAAACCCCGCCCATATAGTAGTGATCATCATCATAGATGAGGATATTTCCATTCGGGAGTTCGCCATTCATTATGTCATCAGGAGTGTAGATAAAAGCGGCTTTATTGATAGAAATTGCGCTTAGGTGATATCGGGCGATACCGTCATTACGCCACCGTGCGCCGGTTGCGATAGCGATATTTTCAAAGCCAAACTCCAATACCTGGCTGGCGGTGAGTTGGCTTTCGAAGTAAACGTTAACATTGGGCATTTTTTCAATTTGGCCCTGTCGATAGTCCCTGACCCGGCTCCAGCTGGCCAATCCCGGGAGTTTGCTTTCCCGGGTGACCCTGCCACCAGGTTCTGTGCCAGCTTCAGCAAGCAGGACCTCATATCCTCTTAACCCCAAAGCTCGAGCAGCCTCCAATCCAGCGGGTCCAGAGCCGATAATGAGTACGTTTTCTGAACGGCCCTTGGCTTGCATTTTTTCTGGGTGCCAATCCTTTCGCCACTCTTCCATAAAAGTTGGATTTTGGGTGCAACGACTCAGTGCTCCTGTCATGTCTCCAGTTACACAGATATTGCATCCAATGCATTCCCGTATGTCCTCATATCGACCTTCGGCGATTTTATTTGGTAGAAATGGATCTGCAATGGAAGGGCGGGCACATCCTATGAAGTCCAGAATTTCAGATTTTATTTGTCTTGCCATGGTGTCAGGAGAAGTAAACCGACCCACTCCGACCACTGGCTTTGACGTTAGCTGCTTGAACCCTTTAACATATTCTTCCTGTGCGGCCTCATCTTTGAATCTGGCGGTAGCGGAATCATCAGCCCAGTTCCCATGAGTAAAATCCCATAGGTCAGGTAATTCCGATAGCATCGAAACCACGTCTCTCATTTCGTTGTTGGTAATGCCCCTGTCTCCCATCATTTCGTCAATAAGAATACGAACCGGCACTGCGCAGCTGTCTCCAATGGCATCTTTTGTGTCTTCGATGAGTTCCCTTAGTAGTCTTGCTCTATTTTCAAGGCTGCCTCCGTATTCGTCTGTTCTTTGATTGGTGTGTCGGGATAGAAAATGTTGAACAGCGCCAAAACCGTGCGCCCCATAGACGTAAACGAGATCGAAGCCCGCGCGTTTGGCTCGAATTGCTGCATTTCTATGCCAGTGTCTTAGGTTTTTTATGTCACGTTTATTCATGGCTTTCGCCTGAATCGGATCATTGGTAAATGTGGCAATGGGCACTGCCATGGGACCCATAGGCACTTCCCTTGAATGCAAATTAGGGCCGTTCATCCCGTTGTAGCATAGTTCAATTCCAGCCAGAGCATCATGTTCGTGAATGGCATCAGTAATACGACGCAACATGGGTAGGTCGTTATCGTCCCAAATTCTCAGTTCAATGAATGGTGTAATTTCAGAAGTAGCATGAATTTCCGCCTGCTCCGTATTAATAACTGCCCACCCTCCTTCCGCTTTTATATTCCGCATTTTGGCCACTGAGGATGGATCCCGGTAGCCACCTCCATTGCAATGAGGAACCTGGAAAAAACGATTTTTCGCCGTTACAGGACCGATGTCCATAGGTTCAAAAAGGATGTCGTAGCGGCTGTCTCTTTTAGTCATGGGGTTTTTGTTGCTCGCTATGTTTTGTAGTCATTCTATTTGGCCTATTTGGCAGCATGCCTGCTCATGAGTTTAAAAACCCCAGGAGCACATTGGTTGTATTAACACCAATTTCCTCTACCGCATATCCTCCCTCCATGACAAACAGGCTTGGTAATCCAATTTTCCCCAGTAAACTTCCGTAATCCAGGTAATCCCCGGACTTCAATTTAAAAAAGCTGATTGGGTCGTTTTCAAAGGTATCTACCCCCAGGGAAATCACTAGTGCGTCCGGAGCATAGCGGGTGATTTGGTCGCAGGCGCTTACCAGCGCCTGTTTCCATTTATCATAAGTTGTTAGTGGTGGCATGGGGTAGTTGAAATTAAAACCCTCTCCGGCTCCTGTTCCTTTTTCATCGGCATAGCCTAAAAAGTGAGGAAAGGCCTGCCTTGGGTCGCCGTGCAGTGATAGAAACAATACGTCATCTCGCTGGTAAAAGATATCCTGGGTGCCATTTCCATGATGGAAATCCACATCGAGAATAGCAACTCTTTTACAGCCATCGTTTAAAAATCCCTGGGCAGCGATCGCTGCATTGTTAAGAAAACAATATCCACCATAAAGATCTGAAGCAGCGTGATGTCCCGGGGGCCGGCAAAGGGCGAAAGCGCTGGATTCATTCTCACTGATTAGCTTTTGTGCGGTTTGGGCAATGGCAGCGGATGACTTCGCGGCCTGCCAGGTTCCAGAGGTAATGGCTGTTTCAATGGCCATGCAAAAGTACCCTAACTTGCCATCGATGTGCTCCGGTTCACGCTGCTGCATTCGACGTGCCGGCACTACTGTGGGAATGGCTTCTCCGGCAAATCCCTCTTTTTCCCATAAGTTCCAGGCATTTTCAAGAAACCTCAAAAACTCAGGTGCGTGTATCTGTTTCACGGTTGTCATATCAATGGTGCCGGGGGAACGGTGGTCGTTAAAACCGTTTTGCTCCAGGGACTGGACAATGTAGTCCCATCGCTCCGGGCATTCATAAGGTCTGACTAATTCTCCACCAGATAATTCTCCTTTTGGGAAATGCAGTCGATGATCTTCATTGTGGACGATTTTCATAGGTAGACTTTTAGATAAAATGAAATTTTGAATAATACTCCAGGGCCTGAGAAAGTCCTTTGGAACCGATTGCGATTCGAGGAAGACCGACTCCTGGAAATGTGTTTGGAGTGCTACTTTTCGGCGACCACATAGGCTATCCAGCTCGGATCATCGTCACCTTTCTCAGTGGGAGAGTATTTTCCGTTACCTTCGCCGCTTTCTTCGTCGGTGCCCTCCCAGTATACAGTGGACTTTGTAAAACCGGCTTCCTGCAGAATTTCTCTTAGTTCGGGCAAAGTCCAAAGTCGCCAGTCATAGGTAAACGCTTTTTTCATTTTTGAACCGTCTCTGAACTTGAAATGAATATGACAAAGCATATCTCCAGTGATAGGGTTATATTTTTTTTGATGCCAATAATAGGTGAAATTGTCGTATTTTGTTTTTTCTTTCACTGTTTTATAAGACTCGTAGCCGCCATAGGCATCAATAAAAAATAGACCATCTGGCTTTAGTCCTTCCCGGGCAATTGAAAAATACTGTCTTAATTGGTCTCTTGTTTTAAACAATTGGTAGCTAAAGTTCATTGCGAGTATGGCATCCACGAGGTCGTCGTGTCCGATCAATACATTACTATTTTTTAGTATGATCCGATCCCGTTGTTGCTGGTTCAACTTTGACAGGTTGTTAGCTATTCCCCAGTCGAGGACGCTTTGATCGAGGTCAAGCCCTATTGCTGAATTGGTTTTTCTTCGTCTTATCCACTCGCAACTGGTGTTTGCCGTACCGCAAAAATCCTCCCTTAGCCGTTTCGCTCGCTTGCCACGAATTGATTTATAGGTTTCATCAACAATATCAATTTCTGCTTCCACACATTGTACGGCTTTTTCATAATACTCATGGCGATCCGCGAGTTGGGCAATGGTCGCTCCGGCGTTGCTACTTTTTTTTTGTTGCTTTCTTTTGGAATCAGAGGACATGATCTAAGTTATCACTTCGAAATTGAATAGCATCATATTTTGCCGGATTTCTTCGATCAATGTATCCCCAAATATGCCAATGGGTATTCAGCTTTTCCAATCACGTGGCTCCATGGATTCTCTGGCATCATCTGGTTCGTTACCTTGCGGGCAATGAGCGCTCTGGGCTAGTGGATTCAGGTGGGTTATGGGATAATCCGATCATCAAATATTGGGAAGCAAAACGTTCACCGGACAGTGATTCCGGGATGCAGAATTATGGGACGGTGGTTCTGGACACATTTGAAACCAGAATCGCAAACCACAGGCCTACAAAGCCTACAAACATCAGTGCCTTGTGCCATGCCTGGAAAAGTTTTTATCACCAATTTCCGCTTCCAGCGGGCAAGGTGTGAATTCAATCCGTGTCCTGGCTGATTCACAAAAAGATGTTTATAGGAATTTTATGTTTATAAGGTAGCCCAGGACGTAATTCCCAATATAGAGGGGCTGAAGTGGTTTGTGTCCTGAGAGTAACTGGAATGCGCCCCAAAAAACCAGTGCGAGAGACCATAAGGTGAAAAAGGTTGGTCGCCGTTCCGTACCCCGTAAAATCTAACCTAGACGAAAAGAGATAGTCATAAATGGATGATAACAAGCGTAAAGCACTTGATGCCGCACTTGGGCAGATAGATCGGCAGTTTGGTAAAGGCTCCGTAATGAGACTGGGAGATTCTTCAATCTCCAAAGATATCGAAGTTTATTCTACGGGATCTATCGGGCTAGACATCGCCCTAGGGGTTGGAGGGTTACCAAGGGGACGAGTGGTTGAAGTCTATGGCCCGGAGTCTTCGGGTAAGACGACACTGACTCTATCCGTTATAGCAGAAGCCCAGAAAAAAGGAGGCACAGCAGCTTTCATTGACGCAGAGCATGCACTCGACCCTGGTTATGCAGCAAAACTCGGTGTCAATATTGACGACCTTCTGGTTTCACAACCCGACACTGGGGAGCAGGCACTGGAGATTGCGGATATGCTGGTTCGTTCTGCGGCAGTAGATGTCGTCGTCGTCGACTCCGTTGCAGCATTGACTCCAAAAGCAGAAATAGAAGGTGACATGGGTGATACCCACGTTGGCCTACAAGCCCGTTTAATGTCGCAGGCGCTGAGGAAGCTGACCGGTAATATTAAGCGCTCGAATACCATGGTGATATTTATCAATCAAATTAGAATGAAAATAGGAGTGATGTTCGGAAATCCGGAAACTACCACGGGTGGCAATGCGCTGAAATTTTATTCATCGATTCGGTTGGATATACGTCGTATAGGAGCGATTAAAAAAGGCGACGAAATTCTTGGCAACCAAACCCGGGTTAAAGTGGTCAAGAATAAGGTGGCTCCTCCATTCAAACAAACAGAGTTCGATATTCTCTATAACCAGGGTATTTCAAAACATGGCGAATTGATAGACCTGGGTGTTGAAGTGGGAGCCGTGGAAAAATCTGGTGCCTGGTATAGCTACGGTTCTGATCGTATCGGACAGGGGCGAGACAATGTCAGAGAATTTTTAAAAGAAAATATTCAAATGGCGGAAGAGATTGAACGAACTATTCGCGAGAAAAAGGGCTTGTTAACCCCTGAGCATGAAGTGCAGCCAGGGACGGAAGAGTGATTTAAATTTCCCTGTGTCTAATTTATGATTTTTTTCATTAGTGTGATATTTGCTCTGCCTGTATTCCAGTATTTATTTTCGCGAGGTGATTTAGAAAGATAAAATGTCTGCTGAGCTGAGCAAAGATTATTTGGAGTCCGAGACAGCTATATATAATCGAATTCGCCAGCGTGCCTTCAGTTTACTTGCCCGGCGTGAATATAGTGAATTTGAATTGCGTAGCAAACTCTATCCCCTGGCATCTGAATCATTGGTTGATCGACTGATCGATGAGCTAATTAAAAACAATATGCAGTCGGATTCCCGTTACGCCGAAATGCTATGTCGCTCAAGGTTTAATCAGGGGAAAGGGCCAGTGAAGATTCTGTATGAACTGGGTCAGAATCAGATTTCTTCTTCCATCGTTGACGCTGTGATGGGTCCCTATGAGGGTGAGTGGGCGCTGTTGGCGAAACAGGTTAGAGAAAAAAAATTTGGCAAAAGTCCTGTGGGTAGCTACCGTGAATGGGTCAGACAGGCACGATTTTTACAGCAACGAGGATTTAATGCTTCGCACTTTGGTGATTTCACCGAGTAGCTTTATTCGGATTTGCGACCCGCTATCCGCGTCTCATCAAAAAATCATGGAAGATTTTAATTAACGATTGAAAATGAAAACAACCGAGATTAGGCAAAAATTTATTGATTATTTTACCGGGAAACAGCACGAGCCTGTTCCCAGCAGCTCGTTGGTCCCCGGCAATGATGCCACGTTGCTTTTTACGAACGCGGGCATGGTGCAGTTCAAGGATGTGTTTCTGGGCGATGAGACCAGGGGTTACCATCGAGCCGTAACCTCGCAACGCTGTGTAAGAGCTGGTGGCAAGCACAATGATCTTGAAAATGTAGGCTATACCGCCAGGCATCATACCTTCTTTGAAATGTTGGGTAATTTTAGTTTTGGTGACTATTTTAAGCATGATGCAATCCATTTCGCCTGGCAACTGCTTACGGGGGAATTTGGTATTCCAGCAGAAAAATTGTGGATTACTGTATTCGAAGAAGATGATGAAGCGGCAGAAATCTGGATTAAGGACATTGGCGTTCCAGCGGAGCGGGTTACCAGAATAGGAGCGAAAGATAACTTTTGGCAAATGGGCGATACCGGACCTTGTGGTCCGTGTTCTGAGATCTTTTTTGATCATGGTCCTGATGTAGAGGGAGGTCCTCCTGGCACGCCAGAAGAGGATGGTGACAGGTTTGTTGAGATATGGAATTTGGTATTTATGCAATACAACCGCAGTACCGATGGAAAACTTGAACCACTGCCGAAACCATCAGTAGATACCGGGATGGGGTTGGAGCGTATTGCGGCAGTTTTACAGGGGGTGCACAGTAATTATGAAACAGATATGTTTCAAAATCTTATTCACAAAACGGCCCAGGTGATAGGCTCAACTGACCTCGACAATAAATCATTGCGGGTGATTGCCGACCATATCCGATCAACGTCATTTCTCATCGTGGATGGAGTGACACCTTCGAATGAAGGTCGGGGTTATGTCCTTAGGCGAATCATTCGACGAGCCGTACGTCATGGTTACCATCTTGGGTGCAGGGACGCATTTCTTCACCAACTAGTGCAACCTCTAGTTAAAGAGATGGGGGATGCCTACCCCGAGCTTAAACAAAAAAGTTCACTAATCGAAAAAATACTTTCTAATGAAAATGAAAAGTTCAACGAGACATTAGAGTCAGGGCTAAAAATCCTTGATCAGGAAATAGATTTGCTGGATGGGGATGTGATTCCTGGTGATGTGGTTTTCAAACTGTATGATACCTTTGGATTCCCTTCAGACTTGACTGCGGATGTGGCAAGGGAGAGAAATCTACGAACTGACTCAGCAGGGTTCGACAAGGCAATGGAGCAGCAGCGCGCCCGCGCCCGCGCCGCTAGTCAATTTGTACAAGGAGCAGCAGTCAGGATCGACGGTGTTTCGCCATCCACATTCATCGGCTACCATGAGTTAAATGGAAATACGACGATTCAGGCGCTGATCAAGGATGAGGATCAGGTCTCCGAATTAAAAGATGGAGATACCGGTATTCTTGTTGCTAACGAAACACCGTTTTGTGCCGAAAGTGGCGGGCAGGTAGGTGATACTGGAAGGATCGTTTTCCCTCTGGGTGTTTTCCAGGTGACAAATACCCAATATCTGGCAAATAAGGTAATAGGGCACTTTGGCATCGCCCAGGGCTCCATTCGAATTCAGGAAGAGGGTGACGCCCAGGTAGATTCGTCGATTCGCAATATGACGAAAAATAACCATTCTGCCACTCATTTGCTGCATGCTTCTTTGAAGTCTGTACTGGGGGAGCATGTGCAGCAAAAGGGATCTCTGGTTGATTCGAATCGATTGCGTTTTGATTTTTCCCATTTTGAACCGATTACCGATGGTGAATTAGGTGATATCGAGCAGTTAGTAAATCAGTATATCCGTGAGAATCATGTTGTATCCGAGAACCAAATGAAGCTGGATGATGCAAAGGCGGCGGGAGCTGAAGCACTTTTCGGGGAGAAATACAGTGCGGATGTCAGGGTAATAAAAATGGGAGGGCGTTCATTCGAATTATGCGGCGGAACCCACGTTAATCAGACCGGCGATATTGGTTTTTTCAAGATTGTTAATGAAACAGGAATTGCGGCAGGCGTTCGTCGAATAGAAGCAATGACCGGCGAAGCGGCAGAGACATATATTGTTTCCCAGACCGGAATTCTGAATCAGGCCTCAGGAATATTAAAGACACGACCAGAGGAGCTGGTTGGGCGGATATCTGGCCTCTTAGCCCAACAAAAAGAACAGCAGCAGCAGATTCATTTTTTGCAAACCAGATTAGCTACGTCGGGTAATACTGCTTCTGATCTTGTAAGAGAGGTGGCAGGAATCAAAGTGGTAGTGATTCGACAGGATAATACAGATGTAAAATCGTTAAGAATGGCGGTAGATCAATGGAAAGAAAAATTGAAAACTGGCGTTGTTCTGGTTTGTGGTGAAAATGACGGGAAAGTGACGCTTATTGGTGGGGTTACCGATGACCTTTGCGATAGATACCATGCTGGGGAACTGATTAAGATTTTGGCAGCGCTGGTTGGTGGAAAGGGAGGTGGGAAACCAACATTGGCTCAGGGTGGAGGTGGTAATGCTGAAGGTCTGGCGCAAATTGAGAGTCGGGTTCACGAATGGGTGAAATCACCTGACTGACAAATTGATTTAATGCTTTACATTTTGTTCCGGAACAGCTTAAATACTGCGCCAAAATAACCAGTAGCGAATTTAGATTGTCTCTTATTGTTGAAAAGTATGGTGGCACTTCCGTTGGATCTCCCGAGCGGATTCAGGCAGTAGCGAAAAACATCGCTGAGTCTGTCGCGGGAGGAGATCGCGTGGTGGTGGTGGTTTCGGCTATGAGTGGTGAGACGAATCGTTTGTTGGGTCTGGCAGACAGCGTCAGCGCAAAACCTTCTGCACGAGAACTCGACGTATTGGTTTCAACCGGAGAACAGGTCACAATTGCATTGCTATCGATGGCCCTGCATTCTCTTGGCCTTGGGGCACGTTCATACACCGGGGGGCAGGTCAAAATTCTTACTGACAATGTTCATAGTAAGGCAAGAATCATTCACATTGATTCCAAGAAGATGATGGAAGACCTGGATAACAACCAGGTGGTTGTGGTTGCGGGCTTTCAGGGAGTGGACAATGAAAATAACATTACGACGCTCGGGAGGGGGGGATCCGATACTACTGCGGTTGCCCTGGCTGCTGCGCTTGAAGCAGATGAATGTCGGATTTATACGGACGTTGATGGAGTTTATACCGCTGATCCTCGTGTTGTACCAGAAGCCCGGCGATTGGATCGGATCACGTTCGAGGAAATGTTGGAATTATCTGGAGCAGGTGCAAAAGTACTGCAGCTTCGCTCGGTAGAGTTTGCTGGAAAATATAATGTCCCTTTAAGGGTGTTGTCTTCTTTCGAAACGGGTCCTGGAACGTTAATTACTTATGAGGAGAGTTCAATGGAACAACCTTTAATTTCGGGTATTACCGCCAATATGGACGAGGCGAAAATTACCGTAAGGGGAGTGCCTGACATGCCAGGCATTGCCTACAACATAATTGGGGCAGTATCAGAGGCCCACATAAATGTCGATATGATTGTTCAAAATATCGGATCAGATGGATTAACCGACTTTACTTTCACGGTTGCTGGTGTTGATCTTGATAAGAGTGTTGAGTTATTAACTCCAGTGGTTAGTAATCTGAAAGCGCAAACAGTAATTGGAGATACCAATCTCGCAAAGATATCCGTGGTGGGCATTGGAATGCGCTCTCATGCTGGTGTGGCGACCACGATGTTTCAGGCTTTGGCTGAGAAATCGATCAATATTCAAATGATCTCTACGTCCGAAATCAAGATATCCGTGACCATCGATAAAGAATATGCCGAGTTAGCCGTTAGGACCCTGCATAAAGCCTTCCGTCTGGAACATCTTACTAATTGATTTGGTTTAGGGGGTTGTAAGAACTGAAGAAATTGTTTATTTTTCGTGCCTGACATCTGGGTGCCACGGTTATATGGTTATGTAGCAATGATGTCAATTAGCATGTTAATAAATACAGGAGCAGAGCAAAATGTTAATCTTGACCCGCAGAATTGGTGAATCGCTATATATTGGAGACGAAGTCCGTGTAACGGTTTTGGGGGTTCGGGGAACCCAGGTACGAATTGGAATCAATGCGCCGAAAGATGTAGCTGTCCATAGAGAAGAAATCTATTACAGAATCAAACATGAGCAGAGCGGTAACGAAGGAAATTTTGGTCGTCATGATGACAATTTTGATGATGGATTCATATCCGATAGACCAGATCCACATAATTCCTGATTAAAAAGGGCGAAGGCAACGGGTGTTGTCAGGTAGTAAGGATATTAATTCACGGTTTTTGAAATAGGTTTGTATACGGAGAGGTGGCCGAGTGGCTGAAGGCGCGCCCCTGCTAAGGGTGTATACGTTAACGCGTATCGAGGGTTCGAATCCCTCTCTCTCCGCCATAGCCAGGTTCTCGAATCCCTTGATCGAATTGCAATAAATAATAAACCCGGGTATTATCCGCGCTCGATTGTCGGAGTGGTATATCAATGGATGGAGTTCCATGGGATATGTCCTGAAAATCATTGACTACTTGCTGTATTCAAATCGTCAGATTTTTATTCAGATTTTCATATTTTTTCATATTGAGTAATTGAAGCGCTCGTAGCTCAGTTGGATAGAGTACCTGGCTACGAACCAGGGGGTCGGAGGTTCGAATCCTTCCGGGCGCGCCACTTATCGTACATTCGAGTTAGCATTCGAAAATTCCCTATTAAATCTTTTGTACTAAATCTTTTGGTTGATGTCCTGATCAATGAAGCTTGTTACAGCAATTATTAAACCGTTTAAACTTGATGATGTGCGAGATGCATTATCCAGTATCGGTGTGCAAGGGATGACTGTGACGGAGGTTAAGGGATTTGGAAGACAAAAAGGGCATACTGAGCTTTATCGAGGTGCAGAATACGTCGTTGATTTTGTACCTAAGGTAAAACTCGAGGTGGCTATTGACTCTTCACGTCTTGATGAGGTTTTGGATGCCATCATTGAAGCGTCTCAGACCGGTAAACTGGGCGATGGCAAGATCTTTGTTTATGATCTTGATAGAGCTATTCGTATCAGAACAGGAGAACAGGATGAAGACGCGCTATAGCGGTTATCAGCTATAGGTCCATCTGAAAGTTCTCCTGATTCTCAGTAACTGCGCGCTATCAGGTTTTATCTGAATTGCTCTGAGCTGGAGGTTTTTTCTTGTGAGGTTGTTTCTTATTATGAATCCTGGATGGTAGGAATCCAGATAGACCTAACTTTTCTACTTGTTACGCCCCCCTCTCCATTCATCCCCCCGTATTACACTCACACTCCTATTTGCCGTGCGGCCTCTCTGGCCCATTTATTCTAGGTAAGACTATGGTATTCCAGAAAGCCTCTGGGTTGGGAACCGTCCAATGGATCAGGCATTATGATAACTTTCCTCCTCAGCCATTGACCATTCCTGGTCCTGATTCGAATCGCACCGAGTGGTTTAGAGGTTTCCGAAATGAAGCTACTAAACTCCGTATTTATCACGATAGGCACTGACCGTGTCGATATACAAATCATCCCCCGTATTCATTGAAAGAAAGTCGATTAGATCACTAAGTTTTATGAGTGAATAGACAGGTATTCCGAGTTCTTTCTCGACTCGTTGAACGGCAGAGAGTTCTTGATCATCCGCAACTTCCTGTCTGTCCAGGGCGATAACTACCGCTGATGGCGTCGCTCCCGCGTTTTTTATGATTTCGACTGATTCATTAACAGAAGTTCCTGCAGTAATCACATCATCCAGAATAACAACATTATCGCGCAGCGGAGCACCGACAATATTTCCACCTTCTCCGTGGTCTTTTTCTTCCTTCCGATTGAATGCATAGGGAATGTTCCGATTGTACATTTGACTCAGTTGTAAGGCAGTTGTACACGCCAGAGGAATGCCTTTGTATGCTGGACCATAGAGCATGAAGTCTTCATGAACGTTGGCGACTATGGAAGTGGCATAAAATCTCGAAAGAGCACAAAGTAAATGTCCATTGTTGAACCCACCGGCATTAAAAAAGTATGGGCTGATTCGCCCTGATTTCAACGTGAACTCTCCAAATTTTAGAATGTTGTGTTCCAAACAGAGATTGATAAAATCATTTCTATTATCAGGCATATATTTTCTAAAGAGGAAATGGGGATTAAAAAGCAGATAGCGCATCGAGACCAAACTGATAGTGTTATTATAATGGACTCGGTTGCAAACCACGCCATTACTTTCTGATACTCCATTGAAATTTGATTGGAATTCTATCCTGGTTCCCAGTTTTTGGTTCAACATCAAACACAGTTTCATATGCCTGACTACAACAATCACTCTGATGTAGATGATTCCAATAAACGATTGGGTTTTAAGGAAACTATTAGTGTTTTTCTCCACCCCCGGGTAGTCACGATGTTGTTCCTGGGATTCTCAGCGGGATTACCAATACTACTCATTTTTTCATCCTTGTCTGTTTGGCTACGGGAGGCTTCGGTCGATAGATCAGTTGTCACGTATTTTAGCTGGGCGGCGCTTGGATACTCCTTCAAGTTTGTTTGGGCTCCGTTGGTTGATACCTTGCGGATTCCGCTTTTTACTGCTCTGCTGGGCAGAAGGCGAAGTTGGCTATTTCTCTCTCAGTTATTCATCATCCTTGCGATTGTCTTGATGTCCCAGATTGATCCTGCTGGCAGGGAAGGTGTGTTGGTTTATCTGGCACTGTCTGCTGTCTTGTTGGGCTTCTCCTCGGCAACGCAAGATATTGTCATCGATGCCTATCGCATTGAATCCGCATCCACCAGGCTACAGGCAATGATGTCATCAGCGTATATTGCAGGGTATAGGATAGGAATGTTAGTTGCAGGCGCTGGAGCCCTGTTAATAGCGAGCTACCTTGGGTCGGGGGAGCAGGCATATCAATACACTGCCTGGCGGAATGCCTATTTGATTATGTCGGCATTTATGCTGATTGGTGTGATTACTACCCTTGTTGTTCCGGAGCCGGAATCCCCATCCAAAAATCATACCCATTTGGAGAGTATGAACCGGGTGAGAATACTGGTGCTATTTTTCTTTTGCGTATGCGGTTTTATTCTCACTTATGTCCTTTTTGGCGAAAGTGTCGAAAGCAGAATCAAGGCGAGCGTGTTCGAAGCGCTGAATAATAAAATATTAGCAGGGGTGGTGGTAGAACTTCTTAAACTGTCTTGTGGGCTGGTTGCCGTTTGGCTAATTTCGCGAGCGTTGGTAGCAATACGTTTGGTTGAGCAATCGGTGGTTGACACTCTTTATCTGGAACCCGTTAGGGAATTCTTTCGCCGACATGGAATTAGAACCGCTTGGTTAATATTGTTGTTCATCGGGTTGTATCGAATTTCAGACATTGTACTGGGGGTTATTTCTAATGTCTTTTATTACGATTCTGGCTTTTCGAAAACGCAAATAGCCACTGTGGTTAAGTCTTTCGGGCTGATGATGACATTGGTCGGTGGTGGGCTAGGAGGTATTCTGTGCATGCGCTTCGGGGTATTCCGCGTGCTGCTGCTGGGTGCTGTTTTATCGGCACTGACTAATCTTCTATTCGTATTTCTGGCAACGAAAGGAAATCAGATGTGGTTGCTGTATTTTGTCATCAGCGCCGATAATTTATCCGCGGGTGTGGCCACGGCAGCATTTATTGCTTTTCTGTCTGCATTGACTAACGTCAAATTTACGGCGATGCAATATGCGATCTTTTCTTCTTTAATGACACTGTTACCAAAAACCATTGGAGGGTACTCCGGCTCAATGGTAAATGCTCTGGGTTACGAATATTTCTTCACTTTAACGGCTATTATGGGTATTCCAGTGATTGCATTAATTTTATACCTTGGGAAAAGACCTCTGATCCAAAAGCTGCCAGAATAGTTGGTTGTGGAATGGCAATGGCAGAAAAAAGGAGCCCGGAGGGTGGAGCTAAAGGGAGCTAAAGCGAATTCATCATCAATGCTTTTCCAAAATCAATAATTGGGTAAGCGACTAGATTCTGAATCAGATTAATAGCGAGGATAGCGAGAATAGGAGAAAGATCTAAACCTTGAAGATTTGGTAGAAATCGTCGGAAAAGGCTCAAAACGGGCTCACTCAGTCCACGTAATGCTGCGATTATCGGATGGTAACTGGATGGCGCTACCCAGCTCAAAATAGCCTGTACGATAATGGCGATAAGAAAAATCCAGGTAGTGGTATTAATTGCTTCACCAATCCCAATGACCAGCACGCCAGTAAAGTGAAATGGGTATCCGGATACGATTATTAGTAAACCGTATTTGAGGAAGGAGATGATGATGATCAGTAAAACTGAAGCGAGGTTGATGCCATATAGCCCGGGAATGAAAGGCCGAAGTATTTTTAGAGGGTAGTTCGTGGCAACAAAAACTGTTTGAGCGATTGGGTTTCGCGAGTCAACTCCTGGTAGTTCAAAGAGGAATCGTAAAATTGCCGCAATAAGAAAAAGGCCGAAAATGGTTTCTATCGTGAAACCTAGTGCATTTTGTACATAAGGCATTAGTGTTCTCCCAGCATAATCGCTAATTCCCTGGATCGTTCAATTGCTGCGTCAATACCACTGGATACAACTTGATCGATCCCGGATGATTCCATGGAAATTAGTGCGGCCTCTGTGGTTCCTGCGGGGGAGGTGACTTGTTTTCTCAGAATAGCCGGTGTTTGTTCACTGTTGCCTGCTAGTTTCGCTGCACCAGCGGCAGTCTCGATAACCAGTATTTTGGCATCTTCCTCAGTCAGTCCGTTTCTCACTGCGTTTTCTATCATGATCTCCATGAGCTTAAAGAAATAAGCGGGGCCGCTTCCCGATATCCCGGTTACAGTGTCAATATCAGACTCGGATGAGACCCATACTGTTTTGCCAACTGCCCCCATAATTTGGTCGGCGGCTTTTTTATGCTCGTCCGAGCATAATTGATTGGCGAACATCGCGGACACTCCGCGATTTACTAAAGCCGGTGTATTTGGCATCACTCGAATTAACGGGAGAGGAGAACCAATCCATTTTAGAATGTCAGTTCCGGTTATGCCCGCGGCGATGCTCGTAACCAGTGGTTTGGTGAGACTCAAAGGTTCGGAAATGGGTTTTAGGGCCTCTTTAAGCATTTGAGGTTTAGTGGCCAATACAATTATCTCAGCATCTCGAATACAATCAGTATTCGACTCAAAGCACTGCACCTGAAAGTCTGATTTGAGTTTCTGACGTTGATTGCTGGAGGGATCGGAGACCCTGATATGATTGGCAGACCAACCCGAAGCGCGCAGGCCTCCGATGATGCTGGATGCCATATTGCCTCCACCGATAAATGCGATGGTATTTGTTGTCATGTATCTGTGCTCATTGGGGGTAGAGGAGAATTAGTTAGTATGGATGGGCCGCCGTAAATACAAGAGACACCACGAAGACTATTCGTGGTCTCAAGGGTTTTTTACTGGTCTGGGCCCAAATATGGCAGTCCCGATTCTAACCTGGGTAGAGCCTTCCAATACCGCTGCATCCATGTCGTTTGTCATACCCATGGAGAGTTGGTCTAGCTCGAAACCGCTTTCGTTTAATTGGTCGAGTAGAGATTTGCATTGTCTAAAGATGTCTCTTTGGGCATCGATATCAGGTGTAGATGCTGGAATCATCATCAAGCCTCTAAGCCTTAGGTTTTCCAATCCGCTAATACAGGAAGCTAGCTCTGGCAGTTCATCCGGGGAAATGCCTGATTTCGATTCTTCATTTTGTAGATTAAGTTGGATCAAAACATTCAAAGGGGGTAGCCCCTGTCTGTGTTGATTTAACTTCTGGGCAACTTTTTCGCTTTCGACGGTATGTACCCAATCAAAGTTCGGTGCAATCTGTTTGCATTTCTTGCTTTGTATATGTCCAATAAAATGCCAATGAACCGGGTGATCGAGTTTTTCAAATTCGGGCTTTAGTTGCTCTATTTTATCGAGTCCTTCCTGAACGTAATTTTCTCCAAAGTGGTTTTGTCCTACTTTTGCGAGGGATAAAATGTTCTCAGCAGCATGAAATTTACTTACGGCAACGAGGGTTACGGAGTCTTTCTCCCGGCTATATTTTTCGACACAGCTCGATAGTTTATCAACCGTCTGGGCGTATCTTGCCTGTAGTTCAGATTCGTTCGTCATTTTTGGTCGGATTAAGCGTCAACAATGGTTTAAGTTTGACTGTTGATGATAATGGATTTATGACAATTCCCACAAGACAAGGTCGAGAAATAGCTGGTGGGTGGGGTGTATCGTTGGATGAAAAAGACAATGCAATCCGTTTCTTCCGGGAAAGGAACAAAAACGGTATCATGACCCGTGTTACGATGGACAGAGAGCCTGGGAGTTCTGGTTTTCAGAATCAGGTTTGGTTGGCTCTATTGGAGGGTGCCGGTGGGGTGAACGGCTGATTATAAATGGATGATTATTGGAAGGAGTTTCAGGGATGGAAAGAGATCGAAGAATAATGGATTGGTTACGACGTGCTGTTGAAAGCAATGCGTCAGATTTACATCTTGCTTCATCAAAAGCGCCTCGTATCCGTAAACACGGCGAAATACAGGATTTATATCCGATACCGTCGGGGCCATTCAATATCGATGAATTGATACTCGAGATAATGAGTGAATCGAAAAAGGCGGAGTTTTTAAGATGTGGTGAGGTGGATTTTTCATTTACCAATTCCAGCATCGGTCGTTTCAGGGTGAATGTTTTTAGACAATTGAACGGTATTTCTGCGGTTTTTAGAGTAATACCAGTCAGTGTTCCTACTCTGGAGGAAATATCAGCGCCGAATGTTTTTAGCAGGTTTTGTGAAATGAGGGATGGGTTGGTTTTGATCAGCGGACCCACTGGTTGTGGTAAGTCCACCACCATGGCTGCCATGGTGGACTCGATTATCCGCGACAGAAAGGTGCATGTATTAACCATCGAAGACCCAATTGAGTTTATCTACCAATCCCAGCAAGGGATAATCAGCCAGCGACAACTGCATGATCATACTCATAGTTTTGAAGGCGGATTAAAGGCTGCCTTGAGAGAAGATCCCGATGTTATTCTGGTTGGGGAGATGAGAGACCTGGCAACGATTCGTTTGGCTATTACCGTCGCAGAGACAGGTCATCTAGTGCTTTCTACATTACATACCTTGTCTGCTGCCCAGTCAATCAATCGCATTATTGATACTTTTCCAGTCGGGGAACAGTCGATTATTCGTTCCATGTTGTCAGGCGCACTCAAAGGAGTGGTGTCTCAAATGCTCGTCCCTAAAACGGAAGAAGGTCGGATTGCTGCCTGGGAAATCATGATGGTGACATCTGCGATCCGTCATTTAATTCGAGAAAACAAGATGGCGCAAATGCATTCGGTTATCGAAACAGGTGCAAAAATGGGCATGCAAACCATGAATCAATGCCTGAGAAATCTTCATGCTCAGGGATGTATCAGCCGAGATGTTCTCAGTGAATATACTCTGGGAGTTGCTCTATGCTGATAAAAGAAACTTCCCGCTCAGACGGTTTTCAATCAAATTGTTTGGTAGATGATGCAGCACTGGCGGTCGGATTGTGATCATTGGTCTGGATGCCACTGGATAGAAGGGTTTGTGCGTCCATCAATTTTTGCTCGATAAGTTCGACTAGCGTCTCTTTTTGGCGTTTGTTGTCGTTTCCTCGTTTTCTTATTTTTGCGAAAGCCCGGTCGAATGTTGTTCTGTCCTCGCGAAATAGTCGCTGAGTAATATTCTGATTTTCCACCACTTCGATAGGAATTCGTTGGGCGTGAGTTCGTCTTTCAATGGCCATGTGGTGACAAATGGCTCTCCCTAAAATAACGTAGGGGAAATGTGGGCTTTTGATTGGCCCAACGACCACCTGCTTTTGCCCGGTGTTGGTTTTAGTGGTAGAAGACTTTACGAGTTTTTCAGCGCCGAACCGCGCGGTTAAACTACCCAGGATAGCTCCAATTCCGGTGCCCAGAAAAAACGTAGAGCCGCTTGCTAATAGATCGATTGTACTGCCCGTGGCAGCCCCCCCAATCGCACCAGCTGCGAGAAGTTGGTCGCTAGTAAGTCCGAATAGCTGCCAGCTTTCTTCTGAAAATAGATCGTCATTGATGATGGATAATTTCTGCTCATGGCGCTCGAGTTTCTGGTATCTGTACAATTGTTCAATTTGCAGTCGATGAAACTGTTCTATTTCACGTAGGCTTTGTTTCATGTCAAGGTGAAGCTGATCTATCTCAATCTGTGACAGTTCTCCCTGGATATCGTGTCTGGTAGAAAGCGTTAACATCTGGCCTATCATGCCCGCGATGATTAGCGCACTTTCTTTTTGTCGAACTACACGCTGATTTTTTAGCATCAATACGGCATGGACTAATGGTTGATGCCAGTCTTCCCTTAACTGTGAGAACCCATTTAATAATTGAATCTGTTTCTGAAAGTCTGCGGTATGGGCATTGAATGTGCGTACA
>JAALKB010000132.1:5968-10570 GCA_011088265.1 Gammaproteobacteria bacterium | reverse complement strand
GGTTTGGGTCTAACGGCTTCCATCAACCGACGGGTATAGGCATGCCCAGGATTGTTAATAATCTGATCAGCAGGGCCCTGTTCCATAACCTCTCCACCGTAAAGCACCACGATATGATCAGCGATTTGTGCAACCACTGCCAGATCATGAGTGACATAAATCGCTGCGGCATTCTCTTCCTTTATGACTTTCTTAAAAGCCTTTAAGACCTCGATTTGAGTGGTCACATCCAATGCGGTAGTGGGTTCGTCTAGCACCATCAAATCAGGACGACCACATAACGCCATGGCCGCCATCAATCGCTGAAGCTGACCTCCAGAAACCTGGTGGGGATAACGGTGTCCAATACGATCAGGGTCCGGTAATTCAAGCGCTTTATAGAGCTCTTCCGCACGTTCAGTGGCGGCTTCCTGAGTCATAATTCCGTGCAATACTGCTGATTCAGTGACCTGCTCGCCAATGATAATCGCTGGATTAAATGTCGCTGCGGCGCTTTGTGCAAGATAAGCAACATTGGCCCCCCGTATTTCCCTTTGACGTAAGGGCTCCATCCTCAGGACATCCTCGCCATTGAGCAGGATTTCTCCACCTGCGAAACTCAATCCGGGCTTGGTGCACGCCAGTGAAGCAAGGGAAATAGTTGTCTTCCCGGAGCCTGACTCTCCAATCAATGCGACCACCTGCCCCTTATGAATGTCAAAAGAAACTCCTTTTACGATTGGAATCTCCACTTTCTCATCGTTATGGGCACTAATTCTAAGTTCTTTAACTTCGAGTAATTTATCCATTCTTCTATACCATTTTCTTAGCAAGACTACCGCCAGACTTCGCGGAAATATCATCAACAATAAGGTTGATCGCAATTGTGAAGGTGGCAATCGCGCAAGCGGGCCAAATTGAAGCATAAGACCCGTAGGTTAGGCCCTGGAGATTCTCTCTTACCATACTGCCCCAATCCGAAGCAGGGGGTTGAATACCTAACCCAAGAAAGCTCAAACTTGAGATAAATAACACAACAAACACTAGCCTCAGCCCAAAGTCTGTTGCCAAGGGCATTGCGGCATTTGGTAATACTTCTGACTTAATAATCCACCAGAGTCCTTCTCCCCGGGCTTTTGCTGCCTCAACGTAGTCCTGCACCATGATATCCTGACCCAGTGCTCTGGCAATTCGAAATACACTGGTTGCATATATAACTGATGCGATGCCAATTAAAATGGGGATCGATGACCCAAGAGCAGCGATGGCAATCAATCCGAGCATGATCGAAGGTAAAGCCAAAATCGCATCATTAATCCGACTGATTCCCATGTCTACCCACCCTCCTCTAACGGCTGCTGCAATCCCAAGGGTAATACCAATGCAATAAGCCAATAACGTTGCCAGAATGGATATTCCAATGGTATTCCTTGCACCAAAAATAATTCTAGAAAGCGTATCTCTGCCAAGATAGTCGGTGCCGAGATAAAAATTGTCATATGCATCAAGAAAACTGTCTTCTCCCTCCATGTCCATTTCATGATAAGGCGCAATGGATGGACCAATAATGACAATGATCATCCAGAACACAACCACGGCTACTGATAACTTTCCAATCCAGGAAAGCTTGATGCGGCGCTTTGGGGGTGCATCTGGCAATTCATCAAATGTATCCAGTTTTGCCAGGACTTCTTCTTCTTTTGTTTTATTTTCAGTCATAGTTATTACCTTCTTCTGATCTACTTCGGATGCCGCAGGCGAGGATTGGAAAGAATTGATGCAACATCAGCAATCAGGATCAAAACGACATAAGTACCGCAAAAAATCATTGCACAGGCTTGAACCAATGGAAGATCCCGGGTTTGAACACCGTCAATCATTAACTTCGCGAGACCTGGATAAGCAAAAATAGTTTCAACGATAACCACTCCACTGACGAGATAGGCCAAATTCAACGCAATAACGTTAACAATAGGACCGATGGCATTAAGTAAAGCGTGCCGCAAAATAATTCGTCGCCTCGGCACTCCCTTTAGAATAGCCATCTCAATATAGGGAGAACTCATGACGTTTAGAATGCCGGCTCTGGTCATTCTGATCATTTGCGCTGAAACAACAATAACCAATGTGATCAACGGCATGGCAAGCGCCCTAAGTAATTCCAGACCGGTTTCGTCGCCGCTCATATACGCAATCGCCGGTAACCAGTGAAGCTCTACCGCTAGCACTAGAACGAGGATGGTTGCAATAAAAAACTCTGGGACGGAAATCGTGCTTAAAGTACCGAAAGTAATCACTCGATCGAGCCAGGTACCTGGATGCATCGCAGCCCACAGCCCCAGAATCACAGAAAGCGGAATGGAGATAAATGCAACGATTGCTGCCATCATCATGGTATTGCCCAGGCGGCCATCAATTAAACTGACAATACTGGCTCCCCCCGCTTTTGATGTCCCTAAATCACCACTTACCATATCACCCAGCCAAAGAAAATATCGAATATAGCCGGGTCGGTCCAAACCTAGTTCAGAACGTAGTTGGGCCAGCGTTTCTGGGGTTGCACTTTGCCCCAGAATAATTTGCGCCACATCGCCCGGTAACACACTTGTTCCAATAAAGACAATAATTGACACCACGATAAGGGTTGCGAAGCCGATACCGATGCGTCGCAAGACCATTTGAGTCATCATATGAGACATCCTCTCTTAAACAATTTAGTACAGATTATGTATAGCGTAGTGCTATATAGATGAATAAAAACGATACCACAAAACGACAGGACCTATAGAAAAGATTAGGTACAAACCGCTGGTGCTTCTATTTAGCAAAAGAACCAAAAGAAACGCCATTAAAATCTATCGAGGCGAAACCCATCGAAGACTCACTGAGTAGGGGGAACGGATGAGCCGTTTCCAGAGTATAGAATCAAGCATACAAAAAAGGCCTGCATTTTGAAAATGCAGGCCTTAATTACAATCAGAAAATTACGCGAGCCAGACTAACTCAGGCCATTCGCAAGCACCTAATTGTCCAAGTGGAACAGTTGGCATACCCATAACGTTATTAGAAACACCATCATTGATATTAGAGAAAGCAGGAATAACCATTCCACTTCCTTCGTGAATCAATGTTTGCATTTCACAATACATCGCATGACGTTTATCCTGATCAATTTCAGACAGCGAAAGCTTGAGGAGCTCACCCATACGGTCATTGTTCCAGTAGGTATCATTCCACGCAGCACCAGGGGCGAACTGGATAGCCATTTGTGAGTTAGCGGTTGGACGCATATTCCAGGTAACAACGTTCACTGGCTCATTCATCCAAACTGCACCCCAGTATCCATCAGTGGGTACTTTCTTAACCTGGAGATCAAACCCAATTTTTGCGCAATTAGCCTGAGCAAGAAGTACCGCTTCTTCAATACCGGATACCACAGGAGCAGAGAAGACCTCAGCCCCGCTGATGCCGGCTTTTTTAAAGTGGAACTTGGCTTTATCAGGATCGAATTCTCTCTGAGCCAGCTCTGAACAAAAATCTGGACCATGTGCAGACATGATAGGAGTATCGTTGCCGACAGATCCCTTTCCTTTCAGAATTTTCTTAACGATGCGTTCGCGGTCCTGGATATATTGCATACCCTTCACAAAGTCGTCATTGTCACCGGGAGCAGCATTTTTCAGGCAGCAAATACCCATCTGAAGCGCAGCAGGGGTAGATAACAGTGTTACACCTTCTGCTTCTTCAACCTGACGAAATGCTTTTGGATCAATAACTGTTGCCATTTGAATGTCACCAGAAATCAATGCATTAACACGGGCAACCGGATCGGTAATAGCAGTAACTTCGATGGCTTCAAGATTCGCACCTTCTGCCCAGTAATCTTCATTTCGTGTGTGAACAGATTTTACACCAGGCTCAAAAGAATCCATTCTGAATGGACCGGTACCGTTACCTTCGCCTGTGGTGCCGTCCTTAATAATCTTATTTTGGAACAGGCCCAATAGGGTGGGAAGGTCAGCATTGGATGAATGTAAAACCGCTTTCACTTCATGGGAACCAACTTTTTTCCACTCCTTCACAGAGGACATTACCGATTTAATAACGGAGGTTGAATCTTCCCCCAGGTGACGACTCATTGAATAGACAACATCATCCGCGGTCATCGGTGACCCATCATGGAAATGGACACCTTTACGAATTTTGAAAGTCCACTCCGACGCGTCTGAGTTCGGTTCGAATGTTTCAGCTAATTCAGCTTGAGGAACCAGTTCGTTGGAATGTCGAATCAAACTATTATAAGTTGCTCTACCTCGAGTATAATCAATGGTAGAGGTAAATAGTCTTGGATCGAGTTGATCGTCAGGTCCATGCAAGTTAGATGCCATGCGGATAGAGCCGCCCTTTTTTGGGGTAGACGCCATTGCTTCACCAGCTTTTGTAAATAGGCTGTTTGCGGTTGCGGCAGTTACACCTGTTGCCATCATTACTTTTAGGATCTCACGTCTGGAGAAACCCTTTTTGACGGCTTTTTCAACCAACGACCGATCCGAAGGATCAAGTTCACTCAACTTCATGTCACCGGATAGTGAATTAGGTTTTTCTTTCATTTATATACTCCAA
>JAALKB010000132.1:0-5868 GCA_011088265.1 Gammaproteobacteria bacterium | reverse complement strand
AATAGTTTTATATTTTTTGTTTCGCTTTCGCTCATCTCTGAATATAGCAGGATGTTATTCTCATTTGTCCCTGGGGCTGTCCCTAGGGCAAAGAGGGTTACAAATAGCGCAAAGCATATTACGTTGAGTAAGTTACTTTGCGCAAGTAACTTTGTGCAAGTAGCATTGAGCCACGAGCAATCAAACAAATTAAGAGACTTGCATAACAAGCAAAGTTGTCAGCCAGTGAGAGCGTAATCTTAAGGAATAAACTGAATAAATATGTAGTCCACACCCATTCTTGCCACCTAGCATCACGATCTCGAAAAGCGGTAGACAGAAGGAACTATAGCACACACACCCACAATTTTTAAAACACCGTTGTCCGAAACCGAACGGCAAGCTCATAAGCTAACCCTAAAGCCTCATTAGATAGGAAATTGACTAAAAAATCATCTACTTATAATTCGGTCTCAATAGTTGGACCCATCAGAAGATGAACCTAAACATTCTGCGGCAGGGAGCAATTATCCTGCTGCCAACTCCCCAAACACTCCCATTAATCTTTGCTGGACTGCCATCCTGGACACTGATTCAACAAAAAAGCACCACCAGAATAAATGAAACGTCAATGCTCGAAATTTCAATCACCGTAGACATATCGAGTTTTCTCTGGCACTGCTTTTACGATTCATCAGCTTTTGTCCTGATGGCTTCAGATAAACTTCTATCGTCTCCGTCTGCCGTACAATCTCTTATTATGATGATGACCATCACGGTGAGGAAACCACGAAACCAAAATTTAATTCTCTGGAGTTCAACCAGCTCTCATTGGCCTGAGGGATTGCTTCGAAGTTCCCTGTTTATGAAGTGCCTCATTTGAACCAAAAGCCAATAAATACATCAGAACCCAAGAGATAGCGGAAGGACTTTAAATGGGACAAGCGATGTTACCTAATCGTTCGGTCAGTTTCATATTTTCTGAATAATCGATGGGAACAATAATTAAAACCGGTCCATCTTCTTTAAACGCGGACTCCAGAGCCGAAACAAGCTCCGCACTTTCATCAACTCTGTAGCCCCTCCAACCAAATGCATTTGCGAGCTGCAACCAATCCGGATTGTCGAATTGCAGGTCAGTGTGTTTACCGAATTCCGCCTGTTGTTTCCATGCTATCAACCCATATTCCCTGTCTTCCCAAACCATGACGACCATATTGCAACCCAGGCGTTTTGCGGTTTCCATTTCCTGAACATTCATCAGAAACCCCGCATCACCGCAAATAGCAAGAATTTGGCGCTCAGGATGTACAAGACTGGCAGCAATGGCACCTGGCAAAGCAAAACCCATGGAGCAAAAACCATTCGGTATCAGGCAGGTGTTAGGCTCATGACATTGATAATGACGTGCAATCCACATCTTGTGCGCCCCGACATCGGACAACAGAATACCATTCTTCCCCATAACCTGTCGCACATCCCATAGTACTTTTTGTGGTCGAATAGTTCCTTTCGTGTCATCGTCTTTATGACGAGCCAGCTCCTGGGTCATCTGCTCCCGAGTAGCATGTTGCTGGCTAAAGTCAAACCGTTGCAGGTCCAGCTGATCAACTCGCTCGTTAAGCATCCATAAAGTATGGGCTAAATCTCCAACAATTTCCGTTCCTGGATGATAGTGCTCATCAATCTCTGCAGGTAAAAAGTCTGCATGGATAATCATTTTGTCCTTTCTTTCATTCCACAATCGGGGATGATATTCCACCATGTCATATCCCAGTGTGATCACAACATCGGCAGCATCTACCGCGCAGGTAACCAAATCTTTAGCTTGTAAACCAATGGTGTAAAGACAATAGTCTGCATCCATATCTACGCAACCCTTAGCCATGAAAGTACTAACAACACCAATCCCTGTTTTTTCACAGAAGAGTCGTAACTGTTCGCTCGCTCGTCGTCGTATGCAACCGTTACCAGCAAGAATCAACGGATGCTTCGCGACTTTCAGAGCATTAATCGCTCGACCAATGAATGGTTTCGTCTGCAACGGGCCTTCGGAATCTCTGGGGAACAAGGGGTTGACTATTGGAGTCTCTTTTTGCGATGTCTTCTGGTAGTTCAATGTGCACCGCCCCGGGCTTTTCGGTTCGCGCTAGTCTTACCGCTTTCCTGACAATTTCTGGAATATTGTTCTCATGCAGAACGGTGGTCGCCCATTTTGTAACTGGTTCAAACATCTGAACCACATTCATAATCTGATGAGATTCCTTATGTAAACGCTCAGTGGAGCCCTGTCCAGTAAGCACTAACATCGGCGCACAATCCATATTGGAGTCCGCAACTCCAGTGATCAGATTAGTGGCTCCTGGACCCAACGTACCGAGGCAGCCCGCGGTGTGGCCCGTTAGTCTTCCATATATCTCAGCCATGAATGCCGCACCCTGTTCATGCCGAGTGAGAATAAATCTGATTGTCTCCGAGGATTCTAACGACATCATAAAATCCGCGTTCTCTTCTCCAGGGACGCCAAAAATGTATTCAACCCCTTCCGCTTCGAGGGATTTGACAAATAAATCCGATGCTTTCATAAACTAGCCCTGAGTAGTGACACTAAATATTAAAGTGACCAATAAGATCACGCCGTTATTCGAAAACCAGGCACTTTCAGCATAATGAACAATCGCCAGACTATCGAAAAATGACATCAAGCCCCATTGGTGTGTTTCATCCCACAAAAGTATAGTTTAAAATATACAATAAATTCGAAACTCTACTATTTTTTTAATAATTGAGTGTTCGATATCCCCAAACCCCAGATCCTTACTGATCATATGGAGTAATTAATGACCTACCAACACATTCAGATTCCAGCAAGCGGCGAAAAAATAAAGATAGTTAACGGTAAAATTTCTGTCCCAGACGAGCCAATTTTGGGCTATGTGGAAGGTGATGGTATTGGTCCGGATATTACTAGTGCGTCATTAAGAGTCTGGGATGCAGCCATCGCTAAAGCCTACAACGGCGCTCGAAAGGTCCATTGGTGCGAACTCTATATGGGTGAAAAAGCAGCCGGAATTTACGAAGGAGACTACTTCCCATCAGAAACACTCAAAGCAATCGAAGATCTCACCGTTTCAATAAAAGGTCCTCTTACCACTCCCATTGGCGGAGGGTTCCGATCCCTTAATGTCTCATTGAGACAGGAAATGGATTTGTATGCTTGTGTTAGACCCGTCAGGTACTATCAGGATGTTCCTTCTCCGTTACAAAAACCGGAAGAAGTCGATGTGGTTATTTTCAGGGAGAATACAGAAGACGTTTATGCGGGCATCGAATACCAAAGTGGCACTGAGGAAAATAAAAAGCTCGCCAAATTTTTGCGGGAAGAAATGGGCGCTGAGTTCTTCGAAGATGCTGGTCTTGGAGTTAAACCGATCAGTCCCTTTGGCAGTAAACGATTGGTTCGCAAGGCAATTCAATATGCCATTGATCATGGCAGACCAAGTGTTACTTTGGTCCACAAAGGCAATATCATGAAATTTACTGAAGGCGCCTTTCGAAACTGGGGCTATGAGGTGGCAAAGGAGGAGTTCAGAGACTATATTGTCACCGAAGAGGAATTATGGGATGAGTATGATGGTGTAATGCCAGAAGGAAAAATTCTTGTAAAAGATCGAATCGCTGATATTATCTTCCAACTGTTGCAGTTACGACCAGCAGAATTCGATGTATTGGCAACCATGAATCTCAACGGTGACTACATTTCCGACGCTGTTGCTGCTGAGGTAGGCGGAGTTGGAATTGCTCCTGGAGCCAATATGGCAGATCACATAGCCGTATTTGAAGCCACTCACGGTACCGCCCCCAAATACGCGAACCTGAACAAAGTTAATCCTTCATCGCTGTTGTTCTCCGGAGTCATGATGCTTGAATACCTTGGTTGGCAGGAAGCAGCCAATTTGATCAATGATGCCTTTCCTGAAGTAATGAAAGATAAAACCGTCACCTATGACTTTGCACGTCAAATGGAAGGAGCAACGACAGTGTCTACCAGCGAATTTGCTGATGCATTGATTGCAAAAATAAATCAATCATAAAATAAAATTTTCGAATAGACAGACAAATACGGACAAATAAGGGGCAATTGCCCTCTTATTTTTCTACTGATCGCCTTGTTTACCTGGAACGGGGAAAACTATAATGCGACAGCAATTACCCTTTTTCTCAAAACAGGAATGAGCGCTATGACTATCACAAAGGCCGACATAAGACATGTAAAAGATGTCGCCCATCTGTTTAATCTGTATCGCCAGTTTTATGGATTTGAATCCGACATAGAGCTCGCCAATCGATTTATAGAAGAGAGAATTCGAAATGATGAGTCAAGTGTTTTCATCGCCACTGAAAATGGCGAAACCCAGGGATTTGTGCAGCTTTATCCATCTTTTTGCTCAGTTGAGGCTGTAAAGATATACATCTTGTATGATCTTTATGTAGAGGAAAGCTATCGAAAATTAGGAGTAGGAGAAGCCCTGATGAACAAAGCCACGCAATGGGCAAAAGAAAACAACGCCGCTCGGTTAGACCTACTCACAGCGAAAAACAATATCGCTGGACAATCTCTATACGAAAAACTCGGCTACAAAAAAGTACTCGAAGATTTCCACGCCTATTCCCTGGATGCCCGCTAAAAAGAAAACGCCCTAAATGGGCATTTTCATTCGTCGTTTTTCGTCATCTCGTCAGTAACTAACTTATTCAATTTAGCTTACTGAATTCGTTCCCTGCTTATGGATAGAGGCGTAAATAATATTTCGAGTCGTCGGTTTTTCGCACGGCCTTCTTCGGTACTATTCGTATCTACTGGCCTATAAGAACCCAAACCAACTACCCGCAGTCGCTCAGGGCTAATGCCTTGAGCGACCAAAAATCTCGCAGCCGCACTCGCCCTACCAGCGGATAATTCCCAGTTTGACGGATATTTATCCCTTCTATCAGCTCGAATTCTAACGTTATCAGTGTGACCTTCGAGGCTAATCTGATAAGTTGGATAGTTCTGGATGATCTTCTTTACTTTCAACAATATCTCCCGCCCTTGCTCAGAAGGAGAAACAGAACCCAACCTGAAAGCAACATCAGTATCCAACTGAAGCATTTTGGTAGCGCTTTCTAACTGCTTGATGATTCCCTCTTTTTCATCAATTTCCGAGCTCATTTCTGATCTAATCTGCTCAAGATCTCTCTCCAGTTGATCACGTTCCTGTTGGCTTTGCTCAACGCTAAGCGCATAATTTTGTTGTGACTCACTCTGAGCTTTTAACTCCCCGATATGCTTTTGAATCAAGTTCTCATTCTCCCTGATCGCTGACTCATATTGCTGACTCAGAACATCAAACTGATCCTGTAATTCCTCGAAAGTACGTTGAAATAATGCAACTTTCTCCTTGGTTTCCATTTCTGAAATCTTATTTTCCTCCGTGTTTACCACACTCAATAAACCATCAATGATATTCTCCACTTCACTACCGGCAGAAACTTCTTTCGACAGCAATGCAGTATATTTTTCTTCCACCGCTTTGAGCTTTTCCTCTGCTGCTTTTGCTTTAGATTCCGCTTGCCTGGAACGCTCCTCAAGAGCAGCTAACATTGCAGTATGTTCCTGCTGATCGAATGACGAGCTTTCATCATCACTTGCCCCATTCGTAGCATCGGACAATTCACTGGCTACACTATTGGAAGAGTCATCGCCTGTTACTCCGTCAGATGGCTCATCCGATACAGTTTGAGTAACTTGCTGGCCACTTTCTTCGTTTGCCGATTCGCCGTCCTTTGAATTACCATCTGTTGAGTCTCTATCCTCGGAACTATCGGCGGAATCATCGGCGGAATCAT
>JAALKB010000131.1:9379-10703 GCA_011088265.1 Gammaproteobacteria bacterium | reverse complement strand
TAAATATTGGACACAAGCGGAGGACGCAGAGCTTGTATTAATGCGAGAAGCCAAGGTATCTACCAAGGAGATCGCCAAAGCGTTAAAGCGTTCACCCTCGTCAGTTATGAACCGCATAGCTGTTAAGGACATACCATATGGCAAGCCAAGTGTTATCGATGAGATTGCATCCGTTGGTGTTGAATTTGGTGAGCCTGACACAGTTCAAACAGAAAAAGAGAAGCAAGCAAGTGAAATGCAATCTCTTAAAAATGCGCTTGAGGAAATGGAAGAAGACATCAAGCCAAGCAATTGGTTTCCAAAACTAAAGCGTTGGTTAGGATTTTAAAATGGAACCAATAAAAAAATTGTCATCTAGTTACTGCCCTCACTGTCGCAGTATAAAACTAGCGGCAAAGGATTCTAGGGCGCATTCTGCCTTTGGATTTTTAACTACAAAACGTCGGAAGGTTTGCCCTAAGTGTGACTATAGGGTAACCACAATCGAACTGCCACTACATCTGGCAGAAGAAATATTTCAAGAAACTTAGAAAGGAATGAGTATGATTATTAAGAGATGGAAGTTTAAAGGTTTCAACCACATAACCTTTACCAATGACTTCCCTGATTGGATTAAGATGAACTCAGGCAAAAGGTTAGGCCACAAGAGTTTGTGGGTATACACACAGTCAGGTGAAGTTCCCATCGAAAGTGGCAAGTGGATATCAATTAACTTGCGTGGTCACATTGAAGTCCACGATAAGAAACCAAAGCTCCTATTTAATGTTGGACTGACAAAGGAAATCTTCTCTGGATTTCTGTTAGTTGCCACACTTTTAATTATAGTTGTAGGACTGATGGTTTTGTGATAAGAAGAATTTGACTGCTCGATAAAGGATCTTTTCTTTTCTCTTCCTGTATCCTTGTCTAACTAAAGACCCACTTGGCTAGGTTTCGCACTGCAAAGGTGGGTCTTTTTTTATTGCCTTAGACATCATCAAACTTTATAGTTATGCGGTAAGGTGGTTAAATGAAATCAGTTATTATCGGGCATGTTAATATCAGATCTCACTTCAGGCATATTCGCTACCAAATGCGCTAACATTAATACGAATATAACCGCCACCTTACACGACTATTTTCCTAAATCAATCGGTCTTAGTTTTGGCATGAGGGTGCTAGACGATACCTTGTCTGTCTCTATACACTGACCCATGCTATCCATATCCTCATATGGTTTGTATGCTTCTGGCAGTGCATTGCCACACTCATACGCAGTTCTATACAAAGTTTTCTTTTGGATCTCTGTGCCTTCTATGACATATGTCAGGACAAGCATTGTGTA
>JAALKB010000131.1:7066-9279 GCA_011088265.1 Gammaproteobacteria bacterium | reverse complement strand
CCATCGACCCAATTGTCAGGATGTTCTGGATTTGATTTGATTCGTGCAACTTTCAGGAGGTTCATCATAACACCTACATCATGTGGATTAATCACAACACCTAAGTAAGTTGACCAGAAGTCTGCAATCATTTTGAAGTTATCTTCCATGTCGCCATGATCAGACGCCCTATCTTTTGTTACATATTTCTTGGCAGTGTCGAGGATGTCACCTCGCGTTGCTTCTTCTATATGTTTGCTCGTAGCCCATTTAGCCATTTGTTTTCCTTTCTTATAATTCTAATACCATTTGAGTAATAACTTTACTTCCAGAGTTATATTGTTTTGTCTCACCTTTAGGGTAAGGGAACTGATCGTAGTTTAAAGACTTAGTTAAAAGTTTTCGATCTTTCTTACTTCCAACAATATAAATATACCTATGTTTGCGTGGCCTATCTATGTATTCATATTTGTCTGGATTGCTTTTTCTTTCTTCGATTGTGCTTTGTTCAGTGATGGTTTTGGAATGTAGGTTTGATCCTATGATCCGCCACTCTGTTCTCTTTGCACTCAGGCCAGTGTATAAAAAGTTAGTTGCCTGATAAACATATCCAACGTGACCCTGACTTATATCAGCATATGAAATTACAATTTTTGGTTTTGGTAACATCTTTAAAGATTGAGATATTAGAAAAGAAGATTGATTCTTATCATTATCTTGTAGGCATAATCTATTTAGCTCTACTACTTTACTTGCATGTTCCTCACCACAAACGCCCATACAGAGAGCGGGGGATGGGGGGATACCATAAGTCACAACACCAATAAGTTCAGATTCATCAAACAATCCAAAGGCATTTGTTATGTTTGGTATTCTTTTTGCGTAATGTTTTTTCAATAACCAATTGTAAGTATCAACAGATTTAATTGGTAAAACTTTTAAATTTGACATATTAATTCCTTTCTCAATTTATTGGCGGTGAGAAGTAAGCAAACTTTGGTCTACCTTTCCCACTTTCGTTTTGATTTCTACATTCAATACCTCTGTCAGTTTGCAGTGCATCGAGAATGTCAGCACGTCTGCGCCTATCCATATTTGCAAAAGCTGATACACTTCTGGCTAACTCACGTTCAGTTAAGCCAGTTAACCCAGCCTTTTCTATTCGTGCGTAGACTGCCTTACATGCCGCTTCAAATGGTCCTTCTGACATATTAGACCTGAACATCTCGATAGTTTGGATTGCATAGTGATCTACATAATCGATAGACCACTGCATTGCATCTGAACCTATTTCGTCCTGACCCATTGACCGAGCGATAATCAAAGACAAACGCATGGCAATTTCACGGCTACGATTGTACATAGCCTCCAGACCTGTACCTGTCTCCTTCTTAATTGCGTTAACCAATCTCTGCTCGTACTCACGCAGAAGATCTTCAGCTTCCTGAGTAAATGCAACTTCTAGTGGATGTGGTGGCATGTCATGACTGTTGCCAGTATCTAAGTCACCTTCATTTGCATTGGCATGATCCTTTGCCCAAGTAGCAAGTCGATCAGATATTGTTGACCTACGTTTCTTCTGGGACATCTGCACACCAATTTCAGACTTCACAATTATAAAACGATTGAGCAATCCAGATGCAACATCACCTCCACCAATAGCTTGCATAAATTCTGATGGTGTAGACATTCCAACCAATGTGAGAGATGGACGCTTCACAACCTTTTCCAACTTCTCTGCGTCTGCCGATTTCATTGTGTTGGTTGCGTAACCTTGTTGCCTTAAAGTTCCGTCTTGGCGTCCAAAGCATTCCATGATTGCAGTTATTGCGTCAGCTTTATGTTGCATACCTTTTGCAGATGCCGCCTTTAACTGTCTCCCAAGTTCGTCAATTACAGAGACATGCGTTGGCTTTTTTGTTAGTGTAGATAAAACACCTGCACTCGAAGTGTAGCCAGCAGGCCCTATTAATTCGTCTAACCCAGACTGCTCAAGTAATTCCTCAATGACAGTTTTTGTGTGTTCCTTACCAGATCCTGTCTCACCAATATTTAAGAAGTATAAGCTAGAGAAGTTTCTCTGATCAGTCACCCACCGACGACCCATTGCAACTGAACCAAATGCAATTGCACATTGCACAGCAAATTGAGGTTGGGGCTTGATTGCAGATACAGTGTAGTAATTTACAACATCCTGAAGAACGCCAGGCACACTTAGTAAATGTTCAGGTATT
>JAALKB010000131.1:2977-6966 GCA_011088265.1 Gammaproteobacteria bacterium | reverse complement strand
CATAATATTCTTGGCGACTCTTGCGCCATGCTCGATTGCTTCCTTGTCTAAATCATACTCTTCGTCTTGCGTTACGTTTAATATTTGAGCGGCTTCTTTGACCGCCTTCTGGACGTTGCCCATGTGTTCGAACTGTAACCACAATTCAAATGCATCAAATGTATGTGCATTATCAAATGGATCAGATGCGTGGTGGCTGTAGGCTCTGCCATCATCAAATAATTTTACACCAGCTAATCCTGACGTGCTGTTGGGAGATAAATATCTACCCTTGGACGTTGGCTTGTATCCATACTGAACCATCAAAGTGTGCATGTCATGTGCATCATTGAATGCATCTATCACTGAAGTGCTATCACTTTTAGGTCTTGGCTTTCGTGTTGGCTGAAACTCTGCCTTCTTTTTCCAAGGGCATATGTCCATCAACTGTGGGCGAAACTTATCCCACTCACGCCACAATGTTAGAATTTGTGGTGGTAGTTCTGGGATGCCATCGAAGATTGATCTCCCTGCCCATTCATATGGACGACCTGTATCTGGATGGATACTTGGCGGAAGTACATCCTGAACAGAGCCTGCGCGCAATTCAAATACCACTTCGGTCTTGCGTGGATCTCCCTCGACAGGCCACGATATCTTGTGCGTGATTAAATCAGGTGGAGCTTTAAAGATCAGCTTACCACGATTTTCACGTCCGATAATCTGTGGTGCAGATTGCATCAACTCAGAAAAATCTATTCCCAGATGTTCAAAAATTATTTTTGTATGCTCGACATTATCTATGTCGATAGCACAAGTTCCAGATGCACCATGCAGTAATCCTACATTGTGATTTGGGTTCTGCTCATAATATAGTCTGGCCTGATCTGGATCTGACAATGCCTTCTCTGGTTGTTGCCAACCAAATCTCGTTGGCCCTTTGGAGCCAGCAGGGATTGTTACCAGATACCAACTCAGCTTTGAGCAGTAATCTTCTATCTGAAAGCTCATACCGAATCAGTCAGATATTCGCTAAGTTTCTTCCAAGTTGTTAAACTGATGTGGTCAACGCCATCTCCTGATGCGATCCCCTTTACAGTTGGGTGAGATAGCCCACATTTTTCAGCGACAACAGTTAAACGTCGATCTTGCAACGCCTCTCGTATGTCATCCAATGGTAGTAGTGTTTGCATTGTTATTGTCCTTTTTTGCATTATTTGTAAAAACATCTTTACATAGTGAAAATCTTTCTGTAAACAAGATTCTGTAGAGAATGAGTGAAAAAAAGAAAGAAAGGAAATTGCCGTGAGCAATATCGATGGACTTGCCTCCCAGTGGCTAGAAGTAAAGGCGTTAGAAAAACAGATTATCGCACAGCGTCATGCGATAGAAGAGCAAATCACAGAGGCACTAGATGCCAAAGATGAAGGCTCAATATCCCACAAATTATCAGAGCATAAAGTTACGTTATCACAGCCTGTGTCTCGTAAGGTTGATGCTATTGCATGGGATAAAGTTAAAGATAAAATCCCAAGTAACCTACACCCAGTAAAGGTAAGCGTATCTGCGGATGCCGCTGGCTGTAGATATTTAGCGGAAAAAGAACCGCGCCTTTGGTCAAAAATTGCCAAGGCATTCACAACTAAATCTGGAAAAATTGGTGTAAAAGTAGAGGCTCTGTAATGGAGCTTACTGCCAATGAATTGGTCATGCTATCCGAAGCGTTGAAGTCTGTGACGTTTATGGATGGCCTGACTAAAAGCCCAGAGCAGATCAGATTGGAACGTAAACTGTCACGTTGGTCTGATCATGAAAATCTATTTTTTGTAGAAGGAGAAAATAATGGAAGAAATAAATAAAATATTAGACGAGGTATTTGCCTCTGTCTTTAAAGATAAATGGGAGGATAGAGAATATAAATGGCTATAAATTTAAAATCACTATCCAAGCCATCAGGTCAGCGACCAATAATCGCCACCTTGTTTGGTGAAGGTGGGATGGGTAAAACTACTCTAGCCGCTATGTTTCCAAAGCCAGTCTTTATCAGAACTGAAGATGGAACTGCATCACTCATGGGTAACAAGGAAGTTAGTCTGTTCCCATTGGCAACATCATCAAATGATGTCTTGGATGCAATTGAGGCTCTAGCCACTGACAAGCATGAGTTTAAGACATTGGTTATCGATAGCATTACGCAATTGGCAACAATGATCGAAAGCGAAATTGTAGCGGCTGATCCTAAAGCTAAATCTATAAACCAAGCTGGGGGTGGATATGGAGCAGGGTATGGTACTGCATCTGAGAAGCACCGCCAGATCAGAGAGTGGGCAGGATCTCTTGCCTATGAAACTGGAATGAATGTGGTCTTCATTGGACACGCCGACACTGAGACGTTGGACTTGCCTGATCTAGATCCATACGCAAGGTACTGTGTGAGAATGCATAAGAAGAGCATTCCACATTACACTGATAATGTTGACCTAGTTGGATTAATCCGACTGAAGACATTTACTCGCGGAGATGGCGATAAGAAGCGCGCCATTTCTACAGGTGAACGTGAGATCCTGTGCTTTCCACAGGCATCATCAGTCACCAAAAATCGGTTCAACATAACTGAACCACTGCCATTTACATTTGATGGCGGCAATCCATTTTCACAATTTGTATCAGAGTAGGAGAACTCACATGGACTTAAACGGATTTAACGCATTGGAAATCGAGCCAACAACAACTAACGAACCAATCCCAGCAGATTGGTACAAGGCTGTAATTTCTAACACCGAGCAGAAGGCAACTAAAGCTGGAACTGGCTCATACCTAGAACTCACAATTGACGTGATCGAAGGATCATATCAAGGCAGAAAAATTTGGGATCGACTAAACTTACAGAACCCAAACCAAACTGCGGTTGAGATTGCACAACGTAATCTATCGAGCATTTGTCGTGCGATTGGTGTGAACAACCCAAAGGATAGTGCTGAGTTATGTGACAAGCCACTGATGGTTAAAGTTGCAGTTAGAGCGGCTGATGGTCAGTATGATGCCACTAACGAAGTTAAGGGTTACGATGCGGCAGGTGGAGCTACGGCTACTGCATCACCTGTAGTTGCAACTGCGAGTGCATCTACACCACCTTGGAAGAAGTAACGTCTACCTCTGGATCGGCTCCGTGTGAGCCGATTTACTAGATAGATGGAGAAGCCAATGAACCTTGAACAATACATGACGCCAGAAACAGTTCGCCTCATTTACGAGAAATATCAACAGAAACGAAAGAATGAGCATCGACCTCACTTGGGCGGATCTCAGATTGGCAATGAATGTAGTCGCGCACTTTGGTATCAGTTTAGGCACGCATGGACGCCAGACTTCTCTGGGAGAATACTTCGACTGTTTGAGACAGGTGATCGTGAAGAAGATCGCGTTGTATCTAACCTAAGAGATATTGGTGTAGAGATTTGGGAAGTAGATCCAGAAACTGGCAAGCAAGTTAGATTTACAGAATGTGGTGGTCACTTTGCATTGTCTCTGGATGGTGTGGGTCTTGGTTTTCCTGAGAGCAGTAAGCCACACACACTTGAATTTAAAACGATGAACACCAGAAGTTTTAAAGATATCGAGAAAAAGGGATTACAGAAAAGCAAGCCGATCTATTGGGCGCAATGCCAGATTGGTATGCACTTAGCTGAATTAGAGAACTGCTACTTCTTTGCAGTTTGCAAGGAGACTGACGCTATTTATGCAGAACGTCTAAAGCTAGATAAGTCTGAGGCCATGCAACTTATCGAGAAGGCAAATAAAATTATATTTGCAGAGACGCCACCATCCAAATTAAGTGAGGATGCAAGTTTTTGGCAATGCAAGTTCTGTCCGTATTGGGCGGTATGTCATGGATGCAAAATACCAGAAGTTAGTTGTAGGACGTGTAGCCATGTGACCCCAGAGAAAGATGGCACTTGGAGTTGCGCCAAAGGGAAGCCCACAGTTACCTGTGATGAACATCTATACAT
>JAALKB010000131.1:0-2877 GCA_011088265.1 Gammaproteobacteria bacterium | reverse complement strand
TATCTTTGATGGCAGAATGAAATGATAGAAGACACGATAGTGAGAGAGGCTGTATTAGAAGACATAAAATATGTTGTCAGCCTCAGTAAAAAAGAAAGTTTGAGTTTAGGTTTTATTCCAAAGATGGCGTATGAATCTGCGATCACAGGAATCAAAACTGGAAAGAGATGGTCACCTGTTTGTAATGACAAACTATTTGTGTGTACTGTTAACGATGACCTTGTTGGTTTTTGCCTAGCTAGTTTTGGCAAAAGAAATGCAATCTACCGCAAGGGAAAGATAGCTCAGATTTGCCTCCAAGAAGATGCCAGAAAATTTGAGAGGGGCAAACTGCTTTTAAACGTAGTTATCAATTGGGGTAAGTCTATTGGGACTTTATCTTTTGATGCAGGTTGTGCTGACGATCTGGAAAGTAATTTCTTTTGGCAAGCTATGGGTTGGGAGATTGCAGGATCTCGTAAGGGTATCGGGCATAAGAACACTTGGGTTCAAACAAGCAAACGCAAAATCAATATATATAACTACGATCCCAATTGGCTAAGTGGATTAATAATAGGAGACGTTAAATGACATTTACCCTTAGAGACTACCAAAAAGAAGCAATAGATGGGCTGTACAGCTACTGGGCAAGTAAGTCAGGGGATAATCCACTAATCGTTGCTCCTACAGGCTCTGGGAAGACTGCAATCATAGCACAACTAATTTCAGACGCCATGAGCTACCACGGCACGAGAGTTATGGTTGTAACGCACGTTAGAGAGCTTCTGGAGCAAGGTGCTTCAGGATTGGTCAAACTGTACCCACAGGCTGATTTTTGCTTCTACAGCGCGTCTGTGGGTGAGAAGAGACTAGACAAACCTATTATATTTGCAGGTATACAAAGTGTATGGGAGAGAGCCTACCAGATCGTCCCTGCAATTGATTTGATCTTAATTGATGAAGCTCACATGCTACCCAAGAATGAAGGCACTCGATACAACAAATTCATAGCTGACATGAAGAGTTGTAATCCAGATGTTAAAGTTGTTGGCCTGACTGCCACGCCATACCGATTGGACAGTGGATACTTGCACAAAGGCGAGGGAGCTATCTTTGATGGAATTGCACATGACATATCTGTTGAGATGCTCATGGAGCAAGGTTACCTGTCTCCTGTCATATCCAAGGGCGGAATTAAACAGATCGACCTGACAAATGTCAAGAAGCGTGGTGGTGAATTTATTGAGAGCCAATTGGCTACTGCCGCATCAGATCCAGAGTTGGTTGCGTCTACAGTCGCAGAGATTGTTGACTTGGGATCAGATAGGAAAAGTTGGTTGGTGTTTAGCTCTGGTGTAAGCCACGCACAAATGTTGGCAGATGAATTTGAGTTTCACAATATATCAGTTGGAGTTGTCACTGGATCAGATGGGAAGAAAACCAGAGATCAGACAATCGCTGATTTTAAATCTGGCAAACTAAAATGCCTGATCAATGTGAACGTATTGACCACTGGCTTTGATCATCCTTCTGTGGATCTCGTTGCGTTGGTTAGAGCTACAGCATCAACTGGATTGTATGTGCAAATGGTTGGACGTGGCACTAGAATTGCAGATGGCAAGGAAAACTGCTTGATATTAGATTATGGTCAAAATGTTGAGCGTCACGGATTTATCGATAAAGTTAAGCCAAAAGATAAAATGAGTGGTGGCGATGGAGAAGCTCCAGTTAAGACATGCGAGAAATGCCAGACGATGGTTCACGCCGCCGCTCAAGTTTGTCCTGAGTGTGGATTTCAGTTTCCACCGCCTATGCTTAATCACAGTTCAAGTTCATACCGAGGTGCTATGTTATCGTCTCAAGTAGAATCCGAGTGGGTTGATGTCGATAGTGTGTACTATTCAAGACATAAGAAAGATGGAAAGCCAGACAGTGTGAAGGTGACTTACCATTGTGGAATGATGTCAAACTCTGAGTGGCTTTGTCCAGATCATGGTGGATACGCCGCCAGTAAATATAGATCGAGAAAGCCTTTACTGAACTCAACGGCAGATACAACAGATGAAGCTCTGGACGAATCAAGTTCTTGGATAACGCCTAGTCGCATAAAAGTTAAACCATCATCTCACAATCCAAAATACAAAGAGATTGTGGAATTTGATTATACACAAGTGGAGAAGAAACATGAGACGCAAACGCAAAACTCGGACTACTACGATTGGACTGGTGAAGATATCCCCTTCTGAGCATGACGAGCAAGTTGGGTTTATTAATTGGTTTCGAGCTAAATATCCAAGTGTTTTGATCTTTGCAATTCCCAATGGTGAGAAGAGAGCCATTAGCGTTGCCAAAAGATTAAAAGCTGAAGGTGTAGTTCGAGGCGTCCCAGATTTATATGTACCTGCATGGAAACTGTGGATTGAAATGAAACGAGCTTCAGGTGGAAGACTTTCGCCTGATCAGAAAGAAATGATAAATTATTTAGAAAGTATTGGAAATACAGTTATCATAGGGAAAGGGGCAAGTGATGCCTCTAAGAAAGTATTAGATTTTATGGAGAAAGGATAATTAGAATGACGTGGGAAATAAAAAAAATAATATGTGGAAATCAAGAACATTATAAAAAGGCTCAAGATAGTTATCGAGAGGCATGGATGGTGCAAGCCAAGAAAGATAAAGATGCCAATCCTACATTAAGATTAAGCCAGAAGCCAATGAAGAATGCCACGCTAAGTAAGGCAGGAGCGTCCAGAGGTGGTAAAAATAGAGCAAAGGCATACGCACATAGCCAACAGCAACTTAGTTTGTTTTAATAAAGCCTTGTAAGTCATTGAAAACAAACAAAACTTTCCTCTTGATATACTACATTTAGTATGCTATATATTGTATGTAGAGAGA
>JAALKB010000130.1 GCA_011088265.1 Gammaproteobacteria bacterium | reverse complement strand
AAAAAACCTTGCTGCCATGTTTTCATAAATGAGAAGCAGGGCTGGTAGCAGAAACAGGACCAGGAACGTCGCAAAAGCCAAACCAAACGCCAGGCTTGTTGCCATGGGAATAAGGAACTGAGCCTGCAAAGAAGTCTCAAAGAGCAAAGGGGTTAAGCCCGCAATGGTAGTCAGTGACGTCAATAACACCGCTCTTAAGCGCTGACATGCCGCCTGGATTACCGCTTTTTCTGGTCCTAGCCCCTGTTTTCTAAGCTTTTTATAGAAGACAACCAGAATGATTGAATCGTTAACCACAATTCCCGATAGTCCAAAAAAACCAAACAGCGAAAGTAGCGTAATACTCTGTTCCATTACTACATGTCCGACAATCGCACCCACCAACCCAAATGGAATGATCATCATTACGACCAAAGGCCATCCATAGGATCCAAACACCCACGCCAGGACCAGATAGATAAGCGTTAATGCCAACGCAAGTCCTAACTTCATGTCTCCAAGGGTTTCCTGCTGGTCAGCCTGTCGACCTTCGAATGAGAACTGAACGCCGAGTCGATTAGAGAGATCAGGCAATATATTACTTTCCAATTGGCTACGGATTTTGTTGGTATTATTTACTGCGGGATCAACGCTACCGATCACTGTTACCGCCAGCTTTCCATTGGAATGCCGAATGGAATCAAATCCTCTTTCGAATTTGATAACTGCTAGGTTGCCCAGTGTTTCAGAACCTCCTCCTGGGAGTTGAATATTTAATTCGTCAAGACCAAATAGGGCATTTCTTTCTTCAGAAGGAAGTTGCACTGTGACGTCGACATCGTCCGAGCCATCTGATATTTCCTGCACAACATAACCATCATAGGCTGCCCGTAGCTGACGAGACACGTTGTTAACACTTAACCCCAATATCTGCGCGGTAGGCGTCAAGCTCAATACCATTTGCTCCCTTCCGTAAGGCGCATCATCTCCAACGCCTGACACGCCAGCAATGCCTGATAGTGTTTGCTGAAGCTGCTCCGACGCTGCTTTTACCTGATGAATGCTCTCTCCGGTGATGCGTACATCGATATCACTACCAGGAGGCCCCCCTCTGGGTTCAACGATGGCAATATTCTCAATGCCCGGCACTTCGGGCAAGCGTTCCCTCCATGCCTTGATAATATCCCGGTTTCGGGTATTTCTCTGGTCTGGGTCAACCAGTTCCAAACGAATCGAACCATATTGATCCCCACTCACGGACCTGCCATCGCCTCCTTCGACAAATCCATGCCTGGAAATTACCAGATCAACAAATTGTTCATCTTTCGCCTTCTGAATGTCCTCTATTGTTCGTTCCATCTGGGTTAGGTAGTCCTTCACCCTTTATCCTGGTGTTCCAGATACAAAACTGACATTGGCAAAAATACGATCGGCTTCAGCAGTCGGGAAGAATTGAAAAGCTAAACGACCTCCTGCCGCCCATCCTGCGACAATCATCAATGAGGCGATGGAGATTGCCAATGTCGCCCAGCGAAATGACACCGCCTTAACCAGAACGGGTCGGAAAAGTCGATCCCTGAATCCATGAAAACCACGATCAAGTCTCTGCCGAAGACGTCCTGGAGAATAGCGCCCCATTTTCCGGAAAGAGTGAGTTAAATGGCCCGGCATGATTAGAAAACATTCAATCAGCGACGACAAAATAACGCAAATCACCACCACTGGAATTGAACGCAAAATCGTTCCAATAATTCCACCAATGAGTTATAGTGGCAGAAAAGCCGCGATGGTTGTTAAAGACGAAGAGAACACTGGGCCCAACATACTCTTTGCCGCCCCTTGAGCAGCCATCATATAACCATCGCCTTCTTCGTATCTGGTCATTGCGTCTTCGCCGACGACAATGGCGTCGTCGACAATAATCCCCAATGCCATGATCAATCCAAACAGACTGACCATATTTATTGAGCCACCAAGAAAATAGAGAATGGCCAAAGCTGCCATAAAGGAAACAGGGATACCCACGGATACCCACCAGGCGACTCTGGCATTCATGAATAGAAATAGAATCAGAATAACCAGTAGCAATCCACCCAACCCATTTTTGACGAGTAGATCAATTCTGCCCTCCAGCAATTTCCATCTTTCATTGAAGGGCGTTAACACTACTCCCGCAGGGAGGTCTTTATCTGCCTGTTCCAGCCACTGGTGAAAAATTTCTGCGGATTTCAGGCTATCGCCACTTTCTGAACGATTGAGAGAAAGTTCTACCGCAGGGAAGCCCTGATAGTAGATCGATGTCTGACCTTCTTTCGGCTTCCTTTCAATGGTTGCAATATCTCCGAGCGTCACCAAACGCCCCTGTGATTCTGAAATAATTGGAAGCGATTCGAATTCGAGCCCGGTTTCTCTTCTCTCGCGAAACCTGAGCTGCCGGGAATTCGTTGATCGTCCAATAACGCCAACCGGTGCATCTCTTGATTTAAGGGAAATGCGTTGCCCTATTTCGTCCAGAGACAAACCCAACTCCCTTAATTTGCTTGAAGGAACTTCGATAGATATCTCTTCTTCAGGCAATCCACTGATAAATATTTTTGCGATTCCTCTGTCCAGAAGCTCCTGTTCAAAGCGATATACCAAATCGCGAATTTCGTTCACATCCCCTGGACTACTTACGAGCAAACGTGCAACGCTTTCATATCGTGTCGCCTTTGTTACCTCAGGCAAATCCGCACCACTGGGCAAATTACGTACACGGTCAACCCGTTGTTTTACCTGATCGACTGCCAGCCCCATATCAGTGCCTTCTTCAAACTCCAGCGAGATCGAGGAAATTCCTTCGGCGGAAGTTGAAGTCATTTGCTTTACAAAATCAACATCCTGCAACTCCTGCTCTAACGAAGTCGTAATCAGGGATTCAACGTCTTCCGAACTAGCCCCACTCCAGCTAACAAATACACTGACATAGTCGATATTAAAACTCGGGAAAAATTGCGTATTGAGTTGTTTTATGCCCCAGAAACCGGCCATGAACATCATGACCATTAACAAATTTGCCGCTACCGGGTGCTGGCTAAATATTCCAATTAGCCCATTCGGGTTTGTTTCGGTGGGGTTTGTTTCGGTGGGCCTTGTTTCGGTGGGTTTCGCTTCGCTCATAATCAATCCGTCGTTCCGTCGATTTCCACTGCCAACCCCTGTGACGCCTGGGGCAAGCGTGAAACCAAAACCTGATCTCCCTCAGCGAACCCATTACCGTCAATCAGAAGTTGTTGCTCCCGCCCAATCTGGCGCTTTCCTAACCGCGAGACCTTTTTACTTTTAAGTTTATTCTCCTCAATCACATAAACCTTGTCACTGCCGTATAAAGCATCCACAGGTAACGGCACTACGTTTTCCAAAGCCGGTAATTCCACAGTGATTTCAACGGTACGACCTAACTGGGTTTCAACCTCAGGCGGCAATCCAAAAAACACGTCAACCCCACCCTGCCCTTTGGCAATTTGAGCGGATATTCTACTGGGAACAATATCAACGACATTTTCATTGATGAGTGTCTGAGCCCTGGTGCTTTTCTTGCCCAACAAGTCAGATTGAACGAGGCCGATAAATTGATTCGGAATCTGTGCCCGAATCTCAAGCCCCCTCTCATCATAAAGTTTGAACAGGGAGGTCCCCTTGTTCACCCGATCACCCACAGAAACCATTGATTGGCTGACTTTGCCATCGAAGGGCGCCCTTATTTCAGTGCGCTGTAAGTCTCTTTGGCTTCTAATCAAGGCTGCTTTCGCTTTTAACCGTCTCGCCTCGAGCTGTTGTTGTCTGGCGGTGAACTCGGCGATGCTTCTTTTTCGTTGGTTAACCGCTAGCAACAATTGCTGTTCCTGCTGCAATGCGCTGTCTAGGGTTGCTTCGGAGCCCGCTTGAGTGCTAACTAGTTTTTTTGCCCGTTTCACTGACTTTCGGCCAATGCCAAGCAACTCTCTTTCCTGCACCAATGCACTCTTGTCATATTCATACTTCACTTTATCGCTAGCAATTAGTGCCTCAATTTCAGCGATTTCCGCCTGTCTTTGCTGGATGGCAAGCGCGGTATCTCCATCATCCAGAGCCACCATCAGCTGACCTTTTTTTACAGAGTGACCTTCCTGAACTTTCACACTGATGACATCAGCCTCAATGGCAGCACTTAATGTGGATAGAGCAGTTGTTTCTACTTGCCCAAACAATTTGATGGTTGGAGATATCGATGCTAACTCTACGGTTTGCGCCTGAACCACAGGCACATTAACCGCCAGAGTCAACGGCTCTGGTGTTGGTTTGCCAGACTTTAGATACTGAAAGGACAGAAAACCCGCCACCAATACAGCCACAGGCAACACAATTTTTAAGACACGCATATTTTGAATTTAAACAAATGTTTCAAATGAAGTATTATAGTGCATCCCGTCGTCTCAGCCTTGGGCTCTGACGGAAGTTATCGTAACAATATGTAACTGCGTTTCCAATTAAATTCACACTAAAAGTCCTCTAACCAAATCAGTTGGGGCTGTCCTTAAGGGACGTGGCTCCCGGGATGAAATACTGGTGAACATACGATTAGTAAATGACTATTCATCAATATTTAGACAGGTATATCTCCAGCGACAGTGTCACGCTGGTTGGACCGCTTTATCAACCTCGGGGTGACTTGAACCACTTCGAAGAACCCGTGCTTTTTGTCGATGGTGGAACCCGTTTTCGTAGGCTAAACGAAGGCTATGCGCTGGGAGACGGGGATTCATACCATGGCGTTCTAGACACCGTTTTGGAGCGAGAAAAGGACTTTTCAGACCTTGCTTTCGCCCTTGGAAATCTTGGGCCCAACTTTACTTCGATCTCCCTCCTGGGGTTTCTTGGCGGTAGGCGAGACCATGAGTTCTTCAACTTCGGTGAAGTACATCAATTTGTTCGTCGACGCTCCCCTGGTACCAAAGTTCTTTTTGATGAAGATGCTGCGATATTTTCCGCTGGACGGTGGCAGTTCGAACTGCATGGACTTTTCAGCCTGGGAACCCTGGAGACCACCTCCTTCACGATGACCGGGGAATGCCAGTACCAGGTTCCGGAGCTCACTGAGTTAGCGCCCTTAAGTTCACTGGGTCTTAGTAATTTCGGACATGGTGTCGTTACAATCCTGTGTGACGACCCGATGTTGCTGTTTATGAATGTTAGGGAATAAAATTGCCTGTTAGTGACTCCACCATTCCAAATAGTGACGACATCGACATAAAGATGTGGGAATATTCATAATAACAACTTTTGTCTTCCTTAGCTGATGTCTGATCTGTTCGATTTTAAACCGAAGCCCAAAAACTTCGCCGTAATGGGCAATCCTGTTGACCACAGCAAGTCTCCAACAATCCATTCATTCTTCGCCCAGCAATGTGGGGTAGATCTTGAATATGGTCGTATCCAGGTAGACGTTGGTGGGTTTGAACAGGCAGTTAGTCATTTTCAGGCCCACGACGGCGCCGGCCTTAACATCACCGTTCCCTTTAAGGTTGAAGCCTGGCAATTGTGCCAAAAAACCAATAATCAATTGAGTAAGCGGGCTCAACTGGCTCAGTCCGTTAACACACTGAAATTTGAAAGGGACGGTTCCATTTTCGGCGACAATACCGACGGATTTGGAATGATCCATGATATTCAACATAACATCGGCTGTATCCTGAGAAACCAAAAGGTATTGATTGTTGGGGCTGGAGGCGCAGTTCGTGGTGTTTTGGGGCCTTTAATCGAGTGTCAACCCCAGTCTGTCACGATTGCGAATAGAACACCATCCAAAGCTCATGAGCTGGCAGAGCAGTTTGCAAATCCTTTAATTCTGGCCACAGGCCTGGAAAAAACAGATCCTGAAGGTTATGACCTGATTGTTAATGGCTCCTCCGCCAGTTTGCATAACGCCTTACCCGGGATTGATGTTAGCTGTATTCGTTCTTCTACTCTTGTTTATGACATGATGTACGCCAGTCAGCCCACTTTGTTTATGAAATGGGCTTTGTCTCATGGCGCCGCCGGAGTGTTTGATGGTTTGGGAATGTTAGTTGAACAGGCCGCAGAATCCTTTTTTATTTGGCACAATAAACGACCAGATTCCTGCTCGGTTATCGAGGCGTTGAAGAAACTATAGTATTTTTGAAACAATGAACCGTGATTCCCAGGAACAACTCCTTGACGAATGATCAATGCTGATGACCGACATGGTTAGAACCATAAACTGCTAATGGCCAGGAGTTTCGACAACACACTGGTCATCGCCATCTCTTCCCGGGCTTTGTTCGACCTTGAACAAAGTCACGCCGTTTATGTCGACAAGGGTATCGATGCGTATTGTCAGTATCAGATCGATCACGAAAACGAAGCTCTCGCGCCGGGTGTTGCATTCCCAATGGTTCAAAAATTCCTGTCCCTTAACAAAGGCACAAGTCAGCATATCGAAATTGTCCTTATTTCAAGAAATAGCGCTGACACTGGACTAAGAGTCTTTAACTCCATTGAACACTATGGATTGGACATCAGTCGAGCGGCGTTTACCGGAGGACAGTCACCTTATCAGTACGTTAAACCTTTTGGGGCCGATCTGTTTCTCTCTGCCGACCCCCTCGACGTTAGACAGGCACTGGATTCTGGTGCGGCTGCAGCCACCATTTTGCCATCTCATGTAGGTCAGACCCAAAGCAGTCAACTAAAAATAGCTTTTGACGGAGACGCTGTATTGTTCTCCGATGAGGCGGAGAAAATATATCAGCAACAAGGGCTAAAAGCGTTTAGTGAAAAAGAAAAACAGTCGGCAAACCAGCCTCTTCCTGGAGGGCCTTTTAAGAATATTCTGGCTGCATTACACCGAATTCAGTCCACCTATCTTTTTGAGGACTCTCCGATTAGAACAGCACTAATTACCGCAAGGGGAGCTCCCGCCCATGAACGTGTCATAAAAACCCTTCGTGCATGGGATGTTCGGATTGACGAGAGTTATTTTCTTGGTGGAATGGATAAAGGGAAGTTTCTGCAAACCTTCGGTGCAGACATTTTTTTTGATGACCAGCAGATCCACTGCGAATCCGCCAGAAAACACGTTCCTACCGGGCATGTTCCCGCTGGGGTCGCAAACACCCGGAAAGCTTCGGCTTAAGCTCCAGCGAGTTAGATCTGTAACGAGATTTCCTGACTTTCTAAGGAATGAAGTGCTCGCCCTCATAGAGCGATTCCAGGGTCTCCCTTTCCTTCACCACATGGAACTGGTCACCGTCAACCATCACTTCTGCCGGTCGCGGTCGAGCATTGTAGTTGGAGCTCATCACCGCAGCATAAGCACCAGATGTTCGCACAGCGAGCCTTCCACCTTCTTCTACAGCTAACTCGCGTTGCTTACCGAGAAAATCGGCACTTTCGCATACTGGACCAACTACGTCATAGCTTTTTTTGACAATACGGTCAGACTGATTGACTTCAACGATTTCCTGATAAGCCTGATACAAGGCAGGTCTTATCAAATCATTCATCCCCGCATCTACCACACAGAAATTGGATACTTCACCTTCTTTAATATAATTAATAGTGGTCAGAAGTATTCCCGCATTGCCAACAATTGCCCGGCCCGGCTCTATAGTCACCGGAAGGTTGTGTCCGCGGCTTTCCAGACGCTCTTTGAGGGTAGCCCAATATTGCGAAGGGGTGGGCGGCTTCTCAGAATGATATCGTACACCTAGTCCTCCACCGAAATCGATATGGTCGATAGGGATTCCACGGTTTTCCAGCAAATCAACAAAATCCAGAATTCGATCCAACGCATCCTTATATGGCGTCAATTCAGTTAGCTGGGACCCGATGTGGCAGGCGACCCCTCGCACACGAATGTGTCTATCGGTGGATGCCTGCTCATAAATCTTTATGGCACGCTCCGGCGTGAGTCCAAATTTGTTGTCCCGTAGTCCGGTTGAAATATAGGGATGAGTTTTTGCATCAACGTCCGGGTTTATCCTGACCGAAATAGATGCGATCTTATCCAGGGACTGGGCAATCCTGCTAATTCGCTGTAGCTCCCCTTCCGATTCGATATTAAAGCAGTCGATATCATGCTCCAATGCTTCGCGAATTTCCCATTCCTGCTTACCAACACCAGAGAAAATGGTTTTTTTCGGATCACCACCCGCTTTGATGACTCTGCGTAGTTCGCCGCCAGAAACTATGTCAAAACCCGATCCTAAACGGGTAAATAAATTCAGAATCGCCAGGTTGCTATTGGCTTTTACCGCATAACAAATTCGGTGGGGGTAGTCTTCAAAAGCATCGTTAAATGCATTCCAGTGGCGTTCAAGGGTCGCTCGGGAATAGACATAACAGGGGGTACCGACACATTCGGCAATTTCGTCCAGCGAAACCTGCTCGGCGAATAATTGATTGTCTTTGTATTGAAAATGGTCCATCGAGTTACATCCCGTGTCGGGTAATCCTGGCGGTTGTGGGTTTATCGGTCAGACAAAGAATGTCCTTAAAATCATTTGAATCGTGTTATCTGAATCACACAATCTGATTCAGGTAATTCGCACATATATTTTTGATATCAAGCTGATACCAAAAATGCTACTTGGGGGATGTCTCCGCGTTTGTTCGTCCCCCTGGTAGCCCCTTGGTAGCCTAGGAGCGCTTCCCTGAAGGCACTTCTCTTCAGAGCCTAGAGTAGTAGGACCGGGAAAACTGAGCATGTATCCGCTGTCACCCCCCCCTGGCAGCCCATATCTCATGCTCCATTCCTATACTCCATTCCCACACTCAATGGTTGCAATCCCTGAAGCACAGCGATATGACTTTATGACTCTGTGTTACTTTCTTCTTCGCTTTTCTCCGTTTCCTGAGGAATATATAGCGCTCCTTTTTGGCCACAGGCAGAAAGCAGAATCAGACTCGATAACAGGATGAATACTATTTTTTTCATTGGATTTTCCCAACCAGATGCGGTTCTTTCTTAACGATGGATTCTAGCTTGCTTTGATCATTCTTGCAGCGAGTATTTTTGATGCCGCCGCCGCCGCCAATTTTACCTGTCCGGGAGCCGTACCACCCAAATGGTCCCGGGCATTTACGGAACCCTCAAGGGTGAGCACATCATAAACATCTTCTTCTATGGCATCACTAAATTCCCTGAGTTTTGTCAGCGGAATATTCTCCAACTGCAGATTCTGTGCGACTGCATGCCCTACCACTTTTCCCACTATTTCATGGGCATCTCTAAATGGGATTGACTTTCTTACCAGATAATCGGCCAGATCCGTTGCGGTAGAATATCCTTTACTCGCTGCCTCCCGCATTTTATCCCGTTTAGCAACAATTCCCGGAATCATTGCTTCGAATACCTGAAGACAAATCGACAGGGTATCAATGGTATCGAAAAGAGGTTCCTTGTCTTCCTGATTGTCCCGGTTATAGGCTAGCGGTTGGCCTTTCATTAGCACCAGTAACGCCATTAGATTTCCTGTTACCCTTCCACATTTTCCCCGGGTAAGTTCAGCCACGTCGGGATTTTTTTTCTGCGGCATAATACTTGAACCGGTGCAAAAATCGTCACCGAGGTCTACGAAATCAAACCCGTCTGATGTCCACAACACCATTTCTTCTGACATTCTGGATAAGTGCACCATTAACAATGATCCATGGGCTGTAAACTCTATAGCGAAATCCCGATCAGAAACTGCGTCCAATGAGTTCCTGGTGATCTCCTCAAAACCAAGTTCATCTGCCGTCATTTTTCGGTTGATCTCATAGCTTGTTCCAGCTAGCGCAGCACTTCCAAGTGGTGAACAATTGACCCGTTTCCGACACTCAAATATACGGTCATAGTCCCTGTCCAGCATTTCGTTCCACGCCAACAGATGATGACCGAAGGTTACAGGCTGCGCCGACTGCATGTGGGTGTAACCTGGCATGATGGTATCGGCTTCCCGCGCAGCCAATTCCACCAAAGCCCTTTGCACACCGCTGATCAACCTTAGCAGTGAATCTATTTCGTCCCTCAGATACAGACGTATGTCTGTCGCAATCTGGTCATTTCTCGAGCGTCCCGTATGAAGCTTCTTTCCCGCCTCTCCTATCTTTTTGGTTAAATTGGCTTCGATATTCATGTGAATATCCTCATAGGATTCGTCCCATTCAAATCGCCCCTGCTCGATATCCTCACGGATTTCTATCAATCCATTTTCAATTTTATTGAATTCATCTTCAGTCAGCACCTTTTGTGAACACAGCATTCTTGCATGGGCAATCGATCCTGCGATGTCCTGCTTGTATAGCCGCCAATCGAACCCAATCGATGCAGAATATGCCTCCATTAAGTCATTGGTGGACGTTGAAAAACGTCCACCCCATAGTTTTTTTTGTTTCATTCGAAATGATCTATACAAATTTGGAGATAGATACCAATGCAGTGCGGGTGTATCTATCCTGGATATCTACCGCCTGTCTGAAATATTTGAAAGACGCTGATTAGATAGTTTATCCTCTTTATCAGTTAGTGAAAACTAACTTGTACATTGGGTCTATACCCCCTTCAACAGACACCCTCCATTCTGTTTGATCCAATGGATTTTGTACCCCCTGCGCTAGCAGGGGGTTTTTTATTCCCAATTTCCCTCCCAGTCATTCAGCCCCTGTTATTTAGTCCGTCCTGAAAAAAGGCGCGATGTCGTTAGCGATCATGCGTCATTT
>JAALKB010000129.1 GCA_011088265.1 Gammaproteobacteria bacterium | reverse complement strand
TCCCTTTCGCTAATCAACCCATTTTTCGAAAGAAGGGTGGCTGACTGAATAACTACATTAATCTGCCTAATAAAATCAAGATAAGTTTATTGATTTTAAATACAAAGGAGAAATCAAGCTCATCATATGTCCGTATCACACCGGAGTATGTAAACCGGATGGCTTGCTCTCTACTCTCCCTCATGAACACACTGGAATTAAATCAGGTCTAAAACTCCAGGATGGGCTACCTATCCATAGGAGTTTCTACACGAAGGACAAAATCCAATCCCGCACTTTTTCAGCATTCGCCGATAGAGGGCGGGATTTTGACCATACCAGATAAATACCTCTACCAGTGTGCCAGGACCAATCCTCTCTTGCCGACAGCAACCGTCGGTCGATTAGGTCCCGTACGATATGAGCCCAACCGAAACAGAAGCCTTCGCCGGTTTGTGCTGCCTGGAGCACGAGGGCATAATCGTTCAAACGCATTCCCTCAGAAATAACAATATTTCTTATGCCATGATGTTCGAACCATTGTTCCCAGGTTGGACGGATGCGCACGGGTTCTTCGAGGTGAATGAGCCGCTCATGGAGAAGATTGGGGATGGATCGCAGGTTCCGCGCGGCACGCATAACCTCAGGGCTGGCTACGGGAAAAATGATCTCGTCAGCTATTTTTTCTGTGTGACAATCTGTCCATTGCCCATCGCCCAGTCGAACTGCGATGCTGATGTTTTCGATGTCGAGGTTAGGTTCGTGAATACTATTTTGTAGTCGCAGATCAATCTCGGGATAAAGTTGTCGCAAAGATGGAAGCTTGGGCATCATCCAGTAATAGGAAAATGCGGAAGAAGAGTTCAGGGTAACGTAGTCCGATCTTCCCATGTTATGAATGGATTCAGCAGCCTTCTCAATTCCCCTTAGGGCCTGGGAAACATCGGCGTAAAACCGGAGACCTGCATTGGTTAAGGTGATTTTTCGATGTTCCCGGTCAAACAGTCGTACAGATAAGGCGCGTTCCAACTGTTTGATGGCTGCGCTAACCGAAGGTTGTTGCATCCCTAGCTCCTCTCCGGCGAGAGTGAAAGACCCGAGACGGGCCGCAGCCTCGAAGATAAATAGGTTTCTTGGAGAGGCAATCAGCTTTAGGGTTTTTCGCATAGCCACAGTCTATGTAATTGATCAAAATTTACAAGGGTTACATTCTAGCTTTTCAGGGTTATTATCCTCTTTCCACATATACTCAGTGAATTCAATGCCCCGAAGAGATCGTCGATCAGCCCGTAGTAGCGAATCAGCCCTTACTACTCCCGCTGCACCCTATATCAAACGAAAATTGGCGCATTTCGACCTTTTGGATGAAGAGCAATTGTTCAAAGTTGAAGACCAAGTAGACTGGATGCTGGAGAATGTTGGTTTCGCTTTTCGTGACGACCCTGAAGCCACAAGGATCTGGCGGGAGGCGGGTATGAAAATTGTTGGAGATAAGGTTTTTGCTGATGCTAAATGGGTTCGAGCACTGTGTGCAAAAGCACCGTCTGAATTTACTCAATTAGCCCGTAACCCTTCACGTTCGGTGGTTATTGGGGGGAATAATCAGGTTTTCGCACCGATATATGGTGCGCCTTTTGTTCGGGACCTTGAAGGTGGCCGCCGTTACGCAACCTTTGCTGATTTCCAGAAATTGCTGAAATTGACCTACATGCATCCACATCTACACCACAGTGGTCTGGTTATCGCAGAGCCCACCGATATTCCGGTGTCTACCCGGCATCTTGATATGGTTTACGCCCACATGACGCTAAATGATAAACCCCATCTTGGCGCGATCACAGCGAAAAGTCGGGCCCAGGACAGTGTCGATATGGCCGAGATTTTGCACGGTAAGGAGGTCATGGACAACAACGTGGTCATTATGGCTAACGTTAATACGAATTCACCATTGTTGATTGATCGAGTCGTGACTGAAGCGATTCAGGTGTATTCCTCTCGGGGGCAGGCCATGGTGGTAACTCCTTTCATCCTCACTGGCGCAATGGGCCCGGTTTCCACCGTGGCGGCGGTGGCCCAGGCGATGGCTGAGGTAATGATTTGTTGTGCATTCGCGCAGTTGGTTCGCCCGGGTGCGCCCTTTGTCATGGGTAATTTCCTGTCTTCAATGAGTCTTAAGTCTGGTGCGCCAACCTTTGGAATGCCAGAGCCCGTATTATCGAATTACATGATTGGACAATTGGCTCGACGTTTAAAAATACCCTTGCGTTGTGGAGGATCATTAACGGCATCAAAAATTGAAGACGCCCAGGCAGCTTATGAAAGTGCGGATTCGATGCATTCAACCATTCTAGCCGGGTCAAATTATACCCTCCATGCTGCTGGCTGGCTTGAAGGCGGATTGGCAACGGGTTTTGAAAAACTCATTATGGATGCTGACCGTTTGGGTAGTTACCAAAAGCTCCTGGCTGGAGCGGATATGAGCGACGATCAATTTGCCCGGGATGCGTATATGGAGGTTGAACCGGGAGGGCATTTTCTTGGGTCAAGCCATACCATGCGACACTATCAGACGGCGTTCTACAATGCCGAGCTGAGTGACAGTGATAATGTCGAGAGCTGGGAAGATAAAGGAGGTATGGATATGCGCAGACGTGCGTTTAATAAGTGGACTAGCATGTTGGATAACTACGAGCAGCCTGCCATGGATCCCGCTACCGCGGAAGCATTAACTGCCTATGTGGCGAAGCGTAAAGAAGAAATCCCTGAAATGTGGTACTGATCAGATTACAAAGATTGATTACCCATTCAACCCGAACCGCTATTGAAGATAAGCTAGAGAAAACAAGCTAAAGAAAATCAGCTAGAGAAGTGAACTGGAGAAATATCCATGCCTGAAATTATCAAAGAAAATACGAATAACTCGACACTGCCTACCCATGTCAAAGTCGTCGTCATTGGTGGCGGAGTAGTGGGTTGCTCAATCCTTTTTCATCTGGCCAAGTTTGGCTGGAAGGACACGATTCTTCTTGAACGTGACCAGCTAACATCAGGCTCCAGTTGGCATGCGGCAGGTCAAATCCACACCATTAGTTCTGATCCGAATATTTCCCGTTTACAAAGCTACACCATTAACCTCTATAAAGAGATAGAAGAACTGTCAGGGCAGTCGGTTGGTCTCAACTTAACCGGTGGGTTCTATCTTGCTTCGAACAAAACCTGGTATGACTACCTAAAGCGTGAGCGCTCAAAAGCTCGCTACATGGGTTTGAATCAGGAGTTTATTTCTCCTCAGGAAGTTGCGGAACGACACCCCTTGATCGATCCCAAGTACTACTATGCTGCGTTATGGGATGATCAGGACGGTGACCTTGACCCATCGGGAACTACTTACGCTTTTGCCAAGGCGGCAAAACATTATGGGGGACGCTATTTTACTCATACTCCAGTAACCCAAACCCAGCTACGCGCTGATGGAACCTGGGATGTGACCACTTCAAAGGGCGTTATTAATGCCGAGCACGTGGTCAACTGCGGAGGGTTATGGGCAAGGGAAGTTGGGCATATGGCGGGTATGGCATTGCCGGTACAGCCCATGGAACACCACTATCTGCTAACTGAACGAATTGATGAGGTGGCAAATTTTGGTTCCCGGTTGCCTTGTGGTTTTGACTATGAAGCGAATCTTTATTTCCGTCAGGAACGAGACGGCATGTTGCTTGGGACCTATGAACCCAAGGGAACCCCCTGGAGGGTTGACGGCACTCCCTGGGATTTCGGACATGAGCTACTAAATCCTGATCTGGAGCGCATTGCGGATCGACTGGAGCTTGGTTTTGAACGTATTCCCGCACTTGGCAGTGCAGGAATTCGACAGTCCATTAACGGACCATTTACTTTTGGCCCCGATGGAAATCCGATGATCGGTCCAGTTCCTGGTATGCACAACTATTGGTGCGCCGTGGGTGTGATGGCCGGTTTCTGTCAGGGAGGCGGGGTTGGCTTGACCATGGCCGAGTGGATGATTGATGGTGAACCGTCCATTGATGTGTGGGCCATGGACGTGGCCCGGTTTGGTAACTGGGCATCTCCGGATTGGGGCACGGTGAAATCCTGTGAAAACTATGAACGCCGTTTTGTCATGACGTTTCCTAACGAAACCTTACCGAAAGGTCGCCGTCAGCAGACCACTGCCTTGTATGATCGTTTAATCAACAAAGGCGCAAGGATGGGACAAACCTTTGGTTTGGAGAATGCGCTTTGGTTTGCCGATAGTCCAGAAGATGCCTGGGAAGATCCAACTTTTGAAAGAAACCGGTCTCACGATTATGTGGCGCGGGAGGTGAAAGCGGTGCGTGAGGGTGTGGGCGGTATCGAAGTTGCAAACTTTGCCAAGCATCTAATCAAAGGCCCTGGAGCAAGGGAGTGGCTAAATAAAACCATGGCGGGCTATATTCCAAAACCCGGTCGCATCACATTGACCCCAATGCTTACCGAGAAGGGGCGTCTCTATGGTGATCTCACCGTAGCTTGTCTTGACGATGAACGTTTTATGCTTTTCGGCTCTGGAGCCATGCAGGATGCCCATCGTCGCTGGTTTGATCGAACCTTGCCAGAGGGCGTGGTCCATGAAAATCAAACCAGCGACTGGCATGGGGTTGCAATTTCTGGCCCTAAATCCCGAGAACTGTTGTCCCGGATTACCCGGGATGATGTGTCTGCGGAAGCATTTAAATTCCGTGATACTCGAGAGACCTATGTTGGCGGTGTTCCAGTATTACTCCATAGAATTAGCTTTTCCGGAGAATTGGGTTATGAAATTTATTGTCGCCCCCAGTATCTGATTTGTTTGTCTGAGGCCATTGAGGAAACGGGTAGTGATCTGGGTTACTGTTGGTACGGTAGTCGTGCGTTAATGAGTATGCGTCTGGAAAAAGCCTGGGGCGCCTGGACATTGGAATTCCGGCCAGATTTCAATGCAGTGGAATCCGGTATGGAAACGTTCATTAACTGGAAAAAAGAGTTCACAGGAAAGGAGGCGACCCTCGGTATTAAGGATCAGGGTGTGTCCCGGCGTCTGGTCACTTTAACCATTGATTCACCAATCGATGTCACGTTGGATGAAGCGATTATGAAGGATGGCAAGGCTGTGGGTTATGTGTCCTCAGGCGGCTATGCCCACCATGTAGGTAAGTCCATGGCAATGGGCTATGTCTCTACAGAATATGCTGAACCTGGTACCTGGGTTGAGGTGGAAATTCTCGGCGAGCTCTATTCTGCGGAAGTTCAGGGTGCGCCACTTTACGATCCGGATGGATCGCGAATGCGGGGTTAGGAAAAGAAGCACCAAAAAAAGAGGCGGGGTGAATGTAGCCCAGGTGGAGTTCGAATATGCGGGTTTGAGAAAGCTAGAGGTTTTTTACCGTGATTATTTAAAGGCAAATTTTTTTCCCTGAAACGTGGTGTTGGTTCCATCCTGGGATGAACTCAGTTTTGAGTGTATTGGGATGCAGAGTCAATTAACCAGATACGAAAATAGTGAGCGTATTTGGACAAAGACTGTTGGCTTTGGTAGACCAGATAATAGGCTTCTGTGCTCTTGATCATAGGTACTAGAGGACATTTGACAAGACCCAGTTTTTTTACCAAAAAATCTGTGGTTGGAAAACGTGCCAGTGCGATGCCATAACCGGCTGAAGCGAGAGAAAGAGCCATTTCGGTGGAATCTGCAGAACAGAATTGTTCACCGAATGTTCCATTTAAACCGACCTCCCGCAGGACCTGACTCCAGGTTACCTGGTGGTTCGGTACCTGAATCAGACGGTTATCAAGGAAGTTTTCCGGAGTATGAAGACTATCGACGATGTGCTGGCTGGCCACAGGATAGATCTTTTCGTCGAATAGGCGATCACATTGCCCCCAATTTCGATGAACTGGCCCAAACACAATCTTTAACTCTGCTCCAGGCATTTTATAGTCCATGTCGTGATAAAGGCCGGTAATTCGAAATTGCACATTCGGATGATTTTCACTGAAATCGGTAAGCCGTGGCGAGAGCCAGGAAGTGGCGAATATCAGTGTGGATTGCAGATTAATGATCGCATTTTGTTTTTCGCCAAAAAGGGATTCGGCCGTATCTTCAATTTGCATCAGGGAATGTCGAACATTGGGTAGTAGTGCATGCCCTGAGTCCGTGAGTTTTACTTGTCTGGCGCCTCTGATAAACAGCTTGGTACCAAAATGTGATTCAAGGGATCTGATTTGCTGGCTGACTGCGGAAGTGCTCATATTGAGTATTACCGCCGCCCGGGCAAAACTTTCCGCACTGGCTGCAGCTTCAAACACCCGAAGCCAGTTTAAGGAACGAATATTTTTTCTCATCGAAAGTAATAATAAAAAGCGACGTTTGGCCTGTTATGTCTGCAACCATGAATCCAGGGAGAGCTGGGTCAGGTAGCAAGCGTGTGGCTATGAATAATAAGGTTAAGTTTAACTTATTCTCAGACTAGAAAAGTATCCATTGAGATTAATGTGGAACACTGCTTCAATTCCACGTTGTCATCTTTCAGATAAAACTTTTTAGATTGATCTTCCTCAGATCTATATTCTAGATCTATATTCTTATGTCGAAAACCTCTTCCAGGAATCAGTCAGTGAAGAAACAGCCGCGTAAAATCTGGCATTACACACCAGCCCTGCCAATCAGGCAGGCGCCTTATTTCGAACGGCCATTTAGTCTGCTGGAAAGCCTAAAGTACCTGTTTTCTGTTTGGCAACCATTAAGTCAGCGTTTTCTGCTTTTGCTTATTTCCATTGCACTTTGGATATGGTTTACCCCTGATATTGAACGTGCGGTCAACTTCCAATGGGATTGGATGCTGGAAATCGGCCTACGTAATCTAATTATTGTGCTAACAGTAGCTGGCGGACTACATCTTTATTTGTATACGTTTCGCAAGCAGGGAGACGACGAACGTTTTGATCCCAGGCCGCTGGCGAAAAATTCGAATATATTCCACTTCAATAATCAGGTTTGGGACAATGTGGTATGGACGTTGGCTGGATCCGTCCCCATTGGAACATTATTTGAATGTCTCGCGCTGTGGGGATATGCCAATGGATATATTACGATAATTAGTTTTGCTGAACATCCCATCTGGTTCATCACTTTACTGCTAGTTATTCCAGTTTGGAGCGGGTTTCATTTCTACTGGCAACATCGGCTTTTACACACACGGTGGTTATATAAATCCGTTCATTTTTGGCACCATAAAAACGTGAATACCGGCCCCTGGTCTGGGCATGCCATGCATCCGCTGGAGCATGTTATTTTGTATTCGGATTTATTGATTTACTTCCTGATTGCAAGTCATCCCATCCACGTTATTTTTAATGCCATGTTGCACACTATTGCTGGCCCCACTTCTCATTGCGGCTTTGAACGAGTCAAATTTGGTAAGAATCGGGGAATTGTGCTTGGTGACTTCATGCACCAACTTCATCACCGATTTATCGACTGCAATTACGGCTCCTATGAAACTCCCTGGGATAAGATTTTTGGAAGTTTTCATGATGGCACACCGGAAGGGGATGCCTATATCAATGCCCGTCGTCGAGAAATATATGCAAAACGCAATGCACCAACCTGGAAAACCGACGCCCCATGAATTTATCTGGCAGGCCTATCCAGTACGTCTATCCAGCGAGCCTATCCAATAGGTCTGTCCAAGTGGATTTGTCCAGTGATTCCATGTAGAAACTGTCAGTTTCCACCGAGACATACAATTTCGGGATAGGAGTAATATGGATTTAGGTCTAGTTATCGGTATAGCTATTGATAGGGCAAGGGCAAAGTATCTGGAGTACAGGCCAGGGTAGTTGTGAACCCAATGGAGCGAGCGAAGAAACAATACGCAGTAAATCCAATACCCTCTAACCCCAACATTCAGCTGAAATAGCGTTTTATCATTGCTGATGTATCGGATTGCCAGAAATTATTGGTACTGATAATGGATACTAATTGGCTCTCGTACCCCGTCTTCGACAAGCGTATCGTCTAATTTCTAATACAGGTTTTGGTGTGTGAAGATGAACATAGCGATACTAACTTTCAATGGATTTAACGAGCTGGATTCTTTTATAGCATCGAGTATTCTAAATCGAATGAAAGGCACTGGATACAATGTGCAAATTACGTGCCCCTCAGAAGAGGTTACCTCGATGAATGGAGTTACTGTTAAAGCACAACAACCACTAGAATTTGCGAATACCGCAGATGTCGTGCTTTTCGGCAGCGGGATACTGACTCGGGACATTGGCAAAGATTCTTCCATACTCCGTAGATTCCAACTGGACAGCAAAAGACAAATTATTTGTGCACAGTGTTCTGGCACTCTGCTGTTGGCGAAATTGGGTGTGCTTGGCGATCTGCCAGCCTGCACTGATCTCATATCCAAACCCTGGGTAGTCGAAGCAGGGGTAAACGTCATTGATCGCCCTTTCACGGCTAAGGACAATATCGCAACTGTGGGAGGCTGTTTGGCTTCTCAATACCTCGTGAGCTGGATAATAGCAAAGCTATCAGGCATAGAATCAGCTGCTCAGGCGATTCATTATGTCGCTCCTGTTGGCGAAAAGGAAGCCACAGTGCAGCATACGCTTTCCATAGTGAATCCCTTTATTTCGGGTAAAGAGGCGGCGTAATTACTTATTTATATTCTCCTGTCACCTTTGGAGTTTCAGGATTTTCCATTGATCCAATGTTGTCCATAACACAATGCTTATCGCGAAATCTGGTTAGCGACAGTTTGGCACTTGTTCATTACATTGGAGTGGTAAATGACGCCTATGGACTGCGTCAATAATATTATCCAGTAGATCCCATTTGTTATTGACGAAGCGACATTATCCCTGCACCTATGATTAACGCCATGCCCATGATAGAGATGTCGTCCGGTATGTCGGCGAAGAAAACGATACCCCATAGAACGGCGAAACCGACATAGGCAAAATCGAATGTTCCGATTATTGAAGATGGAGCATTCTGATAGGCGATGGCCGCACCAATGCTTCCAATCAAAATCGCCACTGCGAGTAAACTCATCGAAATCCATTGGGGAAATCCCATCGCAGCCCATGGCGCAAGAAGGAAGCCTTTTCGTGCTTCATCTGGAAAGGTCGTGGTGAAAGCTGCGGCGACACATCCCACGAAAACAAAGCCGATATTTAGCGCGAGTGATAAGATAATCGGGTTCTCTACTCTGCATTTCGTCCGGGTCAGTATCATGGCAAGGGCATAGAGTATGGCAGAGAGAAGTGGTAGAAGGGCAAACCAGTTGAAATCTCCCGCTTGGGGTCGAAGAATAAGAAGCACCCCTATAAAGCCAAGGAAAACAGCCAACCATCCAGTACGATTGATTGTGTCTCCCACGATGATGGCGGAGAGTAATGTAATGAATATCGGCAGCGTGTAGTAAGCTGCTGCCGCAACTGGGAGTGCCAGATTCGGGAGTGAGATATAATAACTAATCCACATGGCTACCAAAAGAAGACTGCGGAGGACTATCCACCCGAGTGCATCAGGAAGCCGAATAAGTGGGCGTTTCTTTATTAGCAGATAGAGCCCAAGGCATGGAATTACAATTAGGGAACGGACCACGAAAATCTGCCAGATAACAAAATTTCCACTGGTCATCTTGACAAGTGCGTCTCCCAAAGATAGGGCAAAAACAGTAAAAATTATCGTTCCAACTGCTAGCGGTACGTTGTCCGTTCGTTCCACTGGGAAAGCCTCGCGGTTCATTAAATATTTTTCGTCAAGGGTATCTGCTCCTGGTAATAATCAGGTAGCGGCTGCGACGCTATTTGTCGTTGCGGTGAATGGCTGTTGCTAATATCAGGACTTCGCCGAATGGCTCCAGCGATGAGTGAGCTCAATGTATATTTCAATGTATATCTCAACGCATGTTTCGATGCGTATGTCGCAACGATCCATTGAACTCTGTAAATTGTACTTCGATTGCCAGATGAAATTGAACCTCAAAATAGAGGTTGTCAGGTTTTATTCCGATTTGAGGACTCCCGGTGCAGGATATACAACGACGAGGCAATTATTACCAGGGCACCGAGGATGGTGTGAGCATCCGGGACTTCTGAAAAAATAAAGTACCCTAGTATGGCAGCATATACCAGTTTTACATATTCGATGTTACCGACAACACTGGCTTCTCCCATTCTAAGTGCTTTGACTCCTATCCAGTTACCCGCTGTTGCTAGCACCCCCATCGTGATGAGTAATAGCCAACCCTCGAAGTTCGGAGTGGTCCATAACCAGAAAAGGGGAATTCCCGATAGAAGCCCCACGAAAATAGCCTGATAGGCCAGTAGGGTGGCAGTGGACTCTGTTTGAGAAAGCTTTCGCACCGATGTGATTGCCACCGCTGCGCCCAGCGCTCCTAATACCGGAATTAGGGTATACGGATTAATGATGCCTTCCACACCAGGTCGCATTACCACCAAAACTCCCAGAAACCCCATCACCACGGCAACCATCCGGTGTATACCGACCTTTTCCTCTAAAAATAGGAATGCGAGCACTGCCACGAAAAACACCTGGGCGAAACCCAGGGTGATGGCGGTGGTTAAAGGCAAAAACTCAACGGCCCAAACGCTACAGGACAAGGCAATAAAAGCTCCTCCAAGTCGGAATCCATGTATTTTTGGATATTTGGTTTTAAGGGATTGTGCAACTCTAAGTCTGTAACTTCGATTTAGGTTGAGTCATTATTGTCGT
>JAALKB010000128.1 GCA_011088265.1 Gammaproteobacteria bacterium | reverse complement strand
TTCTGCCAGAAAGCTCTACATTGCGCCTGTCCGTGGTTGGGGGAAGCTTACACAACCTCAGCCCAAGCATTAGACAAGGATTTTGAGAGAGAATTCATAGAACCTTTTAAGACACATGTTCCCAGAATTCTCGGAGCGGCAGTCTTCTTCTTAGTGGGGATTGCTATGCTTATAGTTGCCTTTAATCTCAATGATTCAAAAGCGATGTGGGGATTCATAATTCAGTCGCTTATTATCATATCTAGTGGCATAGTATTTTTGGTTTTTGTTTATTTTCGTCGTTCATGGTGTGGTCTTCAGTCCTTAATTGACCAACAGAAGAATTTTAAGAAGTTTTCTGAATTGCCACAATTAACGAAGAAAATTATTTTATTCAGTTTAGCAGCAAATCCCGTGGGAATGATCATCTTCTCAACTTGGGAGCAGAAAATCTCATCATATTTTGGTTCCCCAGCAATTGTCCTTTTGGGGTTCGCTCTTCTTGTTCCTCAATGAACGGATAACAAGTGACGGAAAAAATAATGTTGTGGGATTAGGCGCCTGCTTTCTAGACTGGTACCAAAAACCCCTTGGCCAAAAAATAGGGAAAAAGAAACCTGTCATTTTAGTAGATTCAGAGGGAGGGGGGGAGCGAGCAACATTCTGGACTGCTCTGGTTCTTGCTCAGTTGCATGACGAAATACCAGATTTCACTTCACATGTGTTTTCTATCAGCGGTGTATCCAGAGGTAGTCTTGGTGCTGCAGTTTTTGCAGATTTGATAGCATCCCCAGAAGATGAATGCAAGTATGAAATCCCAACAGAAGTATCAGGAGACAATGGGAAAAATCTAGCAGGCAATTTACGCTGCCGAGCAATGAGAATTCTACGCGAGGATTTTCTAGCCCCAACTGTATCAACAATGGTATTCCCCGATATGTTTCAACGGTTTTTGCCTTTTGCTTTTTTCGATGATCGAGCCATGGCTTTAGAGAAAGCATGGGAAAGCGCCTGGACTACTCATGAAAATACGCACGTATTTGAAAGTCCATTTAATGAACTTTGGCATTCCAATTACTCAAATGATGCAAGAGCGTTTCCGCCTTTTCTATTTCTGAATAGCACTGTGGTAGAGACTGGACAAAGGTTAATCGTGAACCCCTTAGGTCTCAGTTCCGGTGAATTCAACAGAACCTTTAATGATGCACTGGATGGGATCGAAGTAGTCGGATATGATCTACCTCTCAGTACAGCGGTACATATGAGTGCCAGATTTACATATGTAAGTCCGGCTGGAACGGTGCGGAGACTTGATAATAATCCAAATCCTGAATGGATACACGTAGTAGACGGCGGTTATTTTGAGAACTCTGGGTCTGTCACAAGTGATGAGATTTTCTCTGAAATTCTACTAACACTAGAGACTTGCCGGAATAGAGATGACTTGTGTGGAATGAATGAGGAAGAACTAAATATCCATCCGGTTTTAATTCATATAAGTAACGAACCGATGGAAAAAACTCTAAACCTACCGAAAATAAAAGAACTTGGGTTGGTGAGATCCTTTCACCAATCCGTGCGTTGCTCAATGTTCGAGAGGGACGTGGGAATCAAGCTCGGACTGAGTTGTGCGAGAAATTTATGAATTACCTTGAAGGTGGAAACTGTCTGCATTTTCACCTGATTAAAGAAAAAAACAGAGCCAAACTTCCATTAGGATGGATGCTTTCTAAGGATTCAACAGAGGAAATGCAAAGGCAACTGAACGAGCCAGCATTGTTAAATCACAGGAACATAGGATGCATTAAGAAGATTTTTGAAGTTCCAGGTTTCTCGAATGCTCGCTGCGAACGCAACTAGCACTTCTTGTAGTTTTGAAATGGAATGCACACAGCTAATAGAATTCTTATTGAAGGGTTAAATTTCTAGCCGCACGGAGCTTATCACGCTAATATTGATAAGAGAAATGGTTACTCTTCGGATGGAGCCAACGTTTCCTGTAGATCCCTTTTTTTCTTCTAAACATCCATGGGCTTTGATAGCGGAAGAACAACGATAAGATCATTTCCTAAAGCAGCAGACACAGCCTAACCTCAGAGCACTAGTCATTGGGGAAGTACTGTCTGAGCAACAAACGTTTCTTGAAATTACAACCGATCGCGCAATCCTCGTAAGACAATATCGCGGTAGCTCACGATGCCAACGACTATGCCTTCGGTAATCACTGGAGCTAAGCTCAGACCGAAATGATCGAAGAGCCGGGCGCAATAGCGGATATCCATACCCGTACGCGCAGAAACCACCGGCTTGTTCATAATCTCATACACGTTCACTCGATCAGCGGCCTTATCAGCCCCTAACACTTTTTTTGCGATATCCGACAGTAACAGGATGCCGTACTCATCATCGTCGTTGCGACGATTGACTATTAGGCATTCGGTTTCCAAGTGCTTGGCCTGCCGAAGGGCGTCCGCAACAGTAAGAAGGCCATCGATCAAATCAAACTCCGATTTCATGACGTCTTTGACTCGGACCAGCTCGTTCTGTTTCATAACTCCTCCCCCATGACTTCTCGCAGTTTTTCCACTTGGTGGGCGACCCCCACTGCATCTTCAACATCAATTTGAAAGGCAATGCCAGTCCCGGGTTTTGTGTCAAACTCACCCACCTTCGCAATGGACTCTAGAATTTCGCGGCACACATGCTCTTCCACTAAAAAAAGAAGCACATCCCGCTGAGTTTCCAAATTAAGCCCGAAAAACGTTTTTGGTGATTTAAGACCTTCGCCCCGTGCGCTGTTGATAACGGTAGCGCCGGTCGCCCCCTTTTTCCGTGCTGCTTCCATGACAGCATGGGTTTTATTGTCCTGGACAAATGCGCAGATCAATTTGAAATGCATAACATCACTCCGTGGTAAAGGTTTATCCCTTTTGAGCCCGCCATTCAGAAATTTGCGCGTACGCCATCACCGTAATCATGGGAAACAAGCTCGCAAACGCGATCAACCCAAATCCATCAAACACCGGGTTGCGGCCAGGAATGGTGCTGGCCAAACCCAAACCTAAAGCCGCCACTAACGGCACCGTGACGGTGGAGGTCGTCACACCACCCGAATCATACGCCAACGCGATAATCATCTTCGGAGCAAAAAACGTTTGGACAATCACGAGGACGTACCCAGCAATAATATACCAGTGTAACGGGGTGCCGGTGACAATGCGAAAAGTTCCCAAGGCAATACCAACGGCAACGCCCAAGGCCACGGCCACCCGTAGCCCCCACACCCCAATAGCACCACCGGACACCTCATGAGCTTTCAGAGCCACTGCCAATAAAGCAGGTTCGGCAATGGTGGTCGCAAATCCTATGGCGAATGCGAACGCATACACCCACTTATATTGTGACCAACTCTGTTCGGTCACAAGTAAAGCCGTGTGGCCAATCCCGGAAATAAAAACGGGATCTGTCAATTGTTTAGCCATCAACTTTCCCAAGGGGAACAGCGCCACTTCTAACCCCTGGAGAAAAAATGCCAGCCTTACCAACACATAAAAAAATCCGAGAAGGACACGGCCGAGGTTTGGCACGGGTCGGCGTAAGACGAAAAGCTGAAACACAAAAATAATGGTGGCAATAGGCAGAACATCCGTGACCGTAGACCAGAGAGTGGTGAGTGTCTCCCAAACCATCTCTTATCTCACCATGCCATAAACCATGACAAAAATCATTGGGGTTAAGGAAGCAAACGCAATCAATCCAAATCCATCAATCATTGGATTTCGCTCACGAATTGATGATGCCAGGCCAACCCCCAATGCCGTCACCAGCGGCACGGTAATCGTTGAGGTTGTGACGCCACCAGAATCATACGCAATACCAATAATGTCTGCTGGAGCGAACATCGTCATGATGACGACACCGATATACCCACCAATAATCAGGTATTGCACGGGCCAACCACGAATGATACGGAACACCCCAACAACGATAGCAAACCCTACAGATAACGCCACGGTCAGTCGTAGCTCAAACGCATAGGCCTCCCGCGACTGAGCGGTCTGGTCAATCACTCCGCCTTCTGCCGCAACGTTGGCAGCCTCATGAGCCACCGCAATTAAGGCAGGTTCAGCCACGGTCGTACCAAATCCTAGAGCAAATGCGAAAAGAAGCAACCAGGGCAAACTTCCTTTTTGTGCAAACGCATAGGCCATGGCCTCGCCGATGGGAAACAAGCCCATCTCCAACCCATGCACGAACAATGTCAGTCCGATAACAACAAAAAGCCCACCGACGAGAATACTGAACATATGAGGGATGGGTTGTTGCAAGACAGCGAATTGAAAAAACCCTATCACGAGAATAATAGGCAAGAGGTCGAAAAAGCTCGACAAAAGAGATTTCAATAAAGCTTTGAACATCATCACGGTGTGCGCAGATCAACAGGCATCAGACAAATTTCCCAAAAGGCGGAGGCAAAGAAATAGACAACTGCTTTCACAGAGGAAAGCTTGTGATTCAACGTTGACGACCACACGGCCTTATACCCTAGATCGAAAGCCTATTCAACAATCTTATGTCGAGGACTATGGAAATGTGGAGAAAAAAACGGAAACAGGAGGGCAACTTTTTTATTATGACTACGGTTCGTCGTATACGCCTTATGAATTCTTACTCATCCCCGACTGCATTACTCTGAGGACATGTCTTACGTCAAAATTGGCCCCTCTTTCTTTTGAGATTTCTATAGAAATCTGGCAGCATACGATTCCGACTCTTCAACCAAAGAGAAGAGCTGGCTGGTTAGCATAAAACGAGACACGACTAACGGGTTAGCGCAACCCGGGAGTTGAGCGAAGCAAAACGGCAGCGTCATGGACCATTCGTGGTTTGACTCTGCTTCGATCCATGGCCCTTTGAGGCTGAGTTCGCTTGCGAGGAGTCTTTTGCTTGTTCCAATGCATTTTCTCTCGGGAATGATACGGGAGAATGCCGCATAACACTTCCGGTAGCGTATCGCATGGCACATCTTCCAAGAGCTTGATGGCCGGTTTCGGATCAGGGCCGGAACGGCCTCCCACAAACACATCCACGGCTTCAACCACGACGCCTTTCACTTTGATCTTTTTCCCTAATAGCCCTACATCGGCGACCAGATGATTGCCACACCCAGCCGGACACCCAGACCAGTGCATGGTAATGGGTTTCATGTCTGGGCTAATCATGGCTTCTATGCGCTTAGCGGTGTCAACCGCACGGCTTTTGGTTTCAATCACCGCCAAGTTGCAATAGTCATTACCCACACAACTCACCAACCCTTTTTGAATAGGAGTGGGATTATAGACAAACCGTTTCAAGAGTGGTTCTTCGGTAAGATCACCCAGTTTTCGATCGGACACATTGGGAATGATCATAGCTTGATTCGGTGAAAGACGAACCTCTCCTGAACCATACCGCATCGCTAAATCAGCAATTCCTGCTAGATCCTCAGCCTGTAAACGCCCCACAGGTATTTTAAGCCCAACGTAATTCAAGCCGGGATCCTTTTGTCGAAACACCCCCATATGGTCGTGACTTCTCGATTCTCTGGCGTCATTTCCGGCTCGTAATAATTCCCAACCGACCTCTCGCTGGACTTCAAGTCGGAACCGTGCTTCTCCCCACTCATCTAACAAAAAAGCCAATCGTGCTGTCGTCCGGGATTCTCGACAGCCATGATCTCGGAAGAGACGGAGAATGGCACGAGTGACACCAATCACTTCTGAAGGATGAACAAACAGATCAAGTGGCGATGCAATGCGGTAGCCTCCCGACCCGAGCTTTCCCCCAGCCAAAACATTAAAGCCCGCGATGCTCCCCTCTGGACGCTCAATGGTTGCGGGGATGAACGCCAAGTCTTGCGTTTCCAGATGCAAACAATTATCCGGACAGCCCGTCACGGCCATGTTGAATTTTCTGGGAAGGTTGGAAAAGTCACGATTGCCTACAAATTCTTCATTCAATTGGTGAATCAAACCCGTTGCATCCAGTATCTCCTGTGCCGTTAACCCGGCCACAGGACACGTCATGATATTACGCACATTGTCCATGCCGGTTTGCACAGAACAGAGACCCACCTCGTGCATCTGCTGAAACACCGCAGGAACATTGGCAATGACCAAATGGCGGAGTTGAAGTTGTTGACGGGTTGTCAGATCTATGACTCCATTTCCATAGGTATTGGCCAAATCAGCCAACATCTGCAATTGCGGACATGTCATTCGCCCACCAGGAATGCGCACTCGAAGCATGAAAGATCCCGGTGTCGGATTTCGTAAAAAAATCCCGTACCATTTCAATCGTTGAATGTCTTGTTCAGGGATCGACTCCCATCCTAATTGCGCATACCGTTCCAGATCCGCGAGGACATCTAGACCATTTTTATCTGCTTTCAGCGCTTCAACTTTATTCATCGATTTTCTAGCTCCCTATTCTTCACGATTCGCGTGACTGATGACGTCGCTCGTTCAGGAGGAATCAATACTTTCTCTTTAACGGTACGCTGCCCCATGTCCATCACAGGGATAAGACATCCAATAACGCAGCCTCATCCGCTCGACATCCACGCAACACATGACCAGACTTCTTCCTCATAGTTTTTAAGAGTTCCCGCACAAAAAAAGGCGCCACCTGCTTGCGACCTGGGCTGATAGATTCAGCCTCGTCACCGCAGTGGCGCCTTTGCCACATCTCTATCCATTCACTCGTGGAATGGACTACGCCCTAAACATAAGGGCCGTTGCTGTATGAACCCTTTCGTTTATATTTGCTGCTCGTTTGTGCACGCTCAAGGTTTATAAGGTTTATCAGGAACCTGTTTATTGACTATTCTCCATTCCACCAGCACTGTGGTGCCAGGTCATGGCAAAAAAAACGCCCACTTCCCTCTCTTGGAAAATGGACGCCAATTGTCCTGAAACACTCAGCAACTTCTTTGTTGCTTCAATTCAGTTTCTATCAGACACTGTGGAACTTGTCAAATCTTCACTGGCAAGCGAAGGGTGCCCCCTTTTCCTCTTCTTTGGGCTTAATCCTTCTGCCCAGTTTTTTTAATAATGTGGTACCCAAATTGAGTTTTGACGACTGGGCTCATGCTTCCATGACTCATGCGTTTGACGGCATCTTCAAAAGACTTAACCATTTTGCCTGGACCAAACCACCCAAGATCACCACTTTTAGACTTGCTTGGACAAGTAGAAAATTCTTGCGCCAAGGCTCCAAAGTTTCCTCCGCTTTTCAGACGGCTTCTCAGTTGGTCGGCTAATGCTTTCTCTTTCACTAAAATATGACTGGCTCTCCACTCCATACGTTCTCCTTTTACATTCTAAATCCCTAAAAGGTTCATGTTGAATGTGAACGAATCATGCGGCATGTTTAGTCAGATTTTCAAGCGTATCCCGGGCAGTGACGCTTTCGGGGAAGGCGCGCGCGACGCTCACCGACGGGCGTAAAATCCCAAGCGCCTCACACCCGCAGGTCTGAGACTCGTTGGTGATGTAAATTTGAGTGCCGAACCGACATCCGATCATTTCAAGGGAAATTGAATAATGATACCCCCCATGACATCGTTGAGCTTATAGTTATTCCTTGGACTGAGCGAATGTTTATTGTGACAGGTTACGCAGGTTTCAGAGACCGCTTTATCCGCATAGATCGCTTTGAAGTGGGGACCTGTTGGCCTTTTGATCGTACTCGTATGTACTGTTTTCGGATCATCCGCCACCGCCTGCAATCCTGTTCGTTCGATGTCGTTGGCCGGACCATTGGTCTTATCAACAGGCCACAGGCTCGCTAGCCGGTATTTCAGACCGGTTCCCTTCCTTTCCACCTCAAGCCCTGCAAACTGCAGCATTTGAGCGGGAAGAGGAAGCTTGTCCTTCTGGGCCCAATCTTCTGACACCAGGTCTTTCCCATGATACTTCATCCTTTCCACCACGAGTGAAGCATACAAGGTCCTGTCCGCTTCAATGATCGCATGGACATAGTCTGCAACCACCTTTGGGTCAACACAGGCCTCGCCACCAGCTTCTTTCGTTCCTGAGGAACAGCCCACATACCCGACCAACGCAAACCCAGCAAGAAGGATTCTCCACAAGAAAGTTGTTTTGATCATGACAACACCTCCTCTGCATGTACTTCCTGCTAAAAAAGAGAACGCCTCGCGACAGACGTGAAGCTTCTCTTGCTGTACAGGAATAATGTACTGACTTGAGCGTCTTATAACCGATGGAGTTCCCGCTGCTCCATTGCATTGGTGACTGACGCTAAGAGGTTCTCTTCCTGAAATGGTTTGACCAGATAGTTTACGAGCATCCCGTGTGAGACCAGACTGGCCAAAGACTCGTTCTGGTGGAAATGGGTCTGCATCTCCGCCTCGTGCTGAACCACATTCCAAAGGAGTCTGGCGGTTGCGCCTCCCAATACTTCCGCCCCCGGGGCCTTATGCTCAGCAATGAGCTGCTGTATATGAGGATCGCCGGTCACGTCCACGATCAGATCCGTGCCTTCCGAGCCAATCAGGCTCATTGAATCGTGGATGACTGGGATACGCAGCTCATTGGCACATTTCAGTGCTGGTGCGTTGGGATCTTTGTCGGTGATCCCGACAATTTCCATGCCGGGCAAACTGCTGAATAGACTGAGCAGCGCGCTTCCACCTCTGCCGCCTCCTAGGATAGCAATTTTTGTTGGTCGGGTATTCCTCATCTCGAAATGCGGTACCCCGGTCAGGCCAATCAGGGAGATGCTCGGGTAATGCTTCTTGAAATAGGTGATTGCCTCTAGGCCCTTGTTCTTGGGGATATCCGTGATAATGACGTCGACGTCAAAGGAATTCTCGCCCGAACCCATCGCCTTGATAGCTTTCTCTCCGTCTTCAGTCTCGATCACGTCGTATCCAGCCTCCTCAAGCTTCACGCGTATATTTTCTCTGACGTCCGACTCATCCTCGACGACCATCACACAGCCCTTTGCCCTCCTAGCTCTTTTTTTAGGGGACAGGAAGCCCAGACAGAGATACAAGACCCAGACCATCACGGCGAGGGCGACCACAATTCCCAGGTATCCCCAGAGTCCCAGTGTTGTGAACATGTTGACCTCCTTTCTGCTGTAAGCCTCCTCTGAGGGTAGTCCCCCTGAGGAGACCATTCAGATTCCGCGTCCGCCTACTTCACACGCCTGCCTAAGAAGTTAAGGTAGCCAGCTAACCGAATTCCTGTCTGAATCTGCGGGCAGGCACATTGTTCCTTTCACCCTGTGCTGAAAACAAAAAAGCCCTTCGGGCACGTTCCCACCCGAAGGGCTTGATAAAGCAGTCCTGAATTCAGACGACTTATTTTTAGGCCAGTCACCCCATGTACACCTCGACTGACTCGTATCAATGATGTAAGCCTACGCCTTCCTACGAAGTGCGTCAAGCGAGCCTATTCACTTTCGCTCGAACCGACCGTGGTAGACTTTCCTGAGTCTGGCTCAACATTTCACGAGGTCAATTGTTTCCACATTAGAGGATAGACCAAAAGAAAGTACTACCTTGACTATTCCTTTTTTGTTTCCAGAACCAAGGCCAAACATCTAGGCTTTTGTGGAATGGTATGGTAAGTTTCAGCCTGTTCTCGGCGAAGGCTAAGTTGCGCAAAGCTTTGAAGAGACAAGCACATTCCAATCAAACATCATCCGGCAGCGTTATGAAAAAAGACTTTTCACTTGAAGATGTTGTGAAGTTTGCCAACGATATTGTCATTATTACAAAAGCCCATCCGCTGGATGAACCCGGACCCAAAATTGTTTATGTCAATCAAGCGTTTACCGATTTGACCGAGTTTACTCCGGAGGAGGTCATTGGAAAAACTCCTAGAATTTTACAGGGACCGGATTCCGACCCCAAAACGCGAGCCCAAATGCGTACAGCTCTCGAAAGAAAAGAACCCTTCAGATCGGCTATTGTGAATTATTCAAAGTCTGGAAGAAAGTATTGGCTGGATATCAATATTATCCCATTAAAGGACAGTAACGGAGAAGTGACTCATTTTGCGGCAATAGAAAGAGATTTGACTGAAATCAAAAACGCGGAGGAAGAAATCAGGCAAAAGAACAAACAGCTGGCAGAATTAAACGAGACAAAAAACAAATTCCTAGGTATTGCCTCTCATGACCTGAGGAATCCCTTGTTCACGATTCGATCTTTCAGTGAAATCATCAGAGATGGCATGGTGGGCGAAGTCAACGACGAGCAGAAGAATATGCTCGGAAGTATTTATCATGCCAGTACATTCATGAAAGCGTTGTTGGAAAATCTTCTCGATATCTCGAAAATTGAAAGTGGCAAGATCGAATTGGAGAAACAGATTCAAGATCTTAACCTGACAGTCAAGCAACAAGTCGAATTCAACCAACTGTTAGCCAAGAAAAAGAATATCACTCTACATCTGAATTTGAGCGATATTCCCTCATTGTGTTTTGATCAAAGCGCTATCATACAGGTGATAGGCAATTTTGTTGGGAACGCTATCAAGTTCTCCCCTCCCAACACCAACATTGTTATCACCACAGAAAAAACAGAGAATAGAGTCAAGCTTTCGGTTCGTGATGAGGGACCAGGGCTTTCTAAAGAAGACCAGCAATTATTGTTTCAAGAGTTTCAGAGGTTAAGCGCAAAACCCACGGGCGGTGAGAAATCGACAGGTCTGGGGTTAGCCATCGTCAAGAAATTAATCCACCTCCATAATGGAGAAGTTGGAGTTGAAAGTCAGCTCGGCGAAGGAAGCACCTTCTTTTTTCATTTGCCCATAAAATAATTGGGGCTGTCCTAGATAACGAGAGTTATCTTAGGATGGCTGGATGCGGAAGAGT
>JAALKB010000127.1 GCA_011088265.1 Gammaproteobacteria bacterium | reverse complement strand
TTAGGTGAGATATTGGTTAGACGAGATGTTGGCTAAAATGTAGATAACAAAATGCGAGAGAAGACCTTGTCCGACCGATTACGCACCGGGATCCCTACTAACCACAACAACCTATTGACTGGATTCCCAGGTATTCCCTTAAAAAATGGGACCCGGTTATGGACGACAACCATGGATAATAGCCTTAGACAATGACCATGGACAATAACCACGAGCATGGCACACAAACACAGGATATGAATATGGGCATTGATACAGGGATATAAGGACTGGAAAACATTTGTACGGCAATATCGGTTAATATTGCATTGTTTGCCTGATTAACGTCATTCAACATTGACATATCCCTAACCTGGAATTATTGAACGTGAATCTGACTCAACCCCGCATCTCTCATTCCCACTCATCCCTTGTAACATCCCCGACAGGGAAAATAGAAACCCTGGTAAAGAGGGTAATAAAAAACAAACTCGTTGCTTTATCCGCTGCTCTCATCTCGATTACCCTCCTCCTCGGCGTTCCGGCTACAGGCTTTTCCAATACTGGCGAGGATATAGAAACATTAATTAAAAAAGGGGAGTTTGATGCCGCACTAGTGATAGTAGAAGATGGTCTGGCAGAAAATCAAAACAATGAAAAACTGCTATTACAAAAGGGATTCATTCTTATTAATCTTCAGCGACTTGATGAAGCCGAAGCATTCTATGTTGATCTGGTCAAACGCATGCCCGACCAACCAGAACCAATGAATAACCTGGGAGCAACCTATCAACTACAAAACAAATTGACGGCAGCGGTAAGACAATTTAATGAAACGATTCAGAAGTTTCCTGATTTTGTCGCCGCTTATGAAAATCTCGGTGATACCTATGTCAGAATCGCTGCAAATCAATATGCCGCGGGATCAACATTAGATAGCAATCATAAAACGTTGCTCGCCAAAGCAAGACTTAGCCATCAATTCCAACTCGTTGCGCAACAACATTCAGCCTCCTCGCCTGGCGCCCTTTCAACGTCCCCTTCCAAAGCAGCTGAGAAAATAAAAGAGGACATCGTCAACTTCCTTGAGTCCTGGGTAAATGACTGGTCCAGTAGAGAAACTGATCGGTACTTTGCTCACTACTCATCAGAGTGCATTCCATTGGCTAACAAGACCCTCAAAGCATGGAAAAAACGCAAAACTGCTATTCTTAATGCCGCGAAATACATAAAAATCAGGATTCAGGAAATTTCCATCAGTCAAACCTCTGACGGTGTGGTTGAGATTATGTTTAGTCAAAGTTATGAATCCGACCGTTATAGCAGTACTTCGCCCAAGAAGTTAGTCCTGTCTCGCCAGACCCCAGGCAGCCCGTTTCTCATCATTCGGGAAGAATAGTTCAGACCAATACCTTTTTCCCAATTTGACTGGTGATTCTCTGGCTACCATACATTTCCAGCGAAACCTATTCTTTAATCAGCGAAGGGCGTGTTTTCATCTGGAGAGTCTGTGAATAAGCTTCTAGCCGAAAAGCTGGGGACCGAGAAGCGTGATTCGCACTCAAGATGGCGGTTAACGATTTTTGCCAAAGCCCTTTAACCAGAAGAAATAACCATGGCTTTCGAACAGATCAGGAAGACTATCAAAGGCGACGGCCCCGGTAGGGAAACCGCACTGAATTATTATCATGTTGGTCCAGGAGATGCCGAAAATAAAGTGTATTTGCAAGCAGCAATGCATGCGGACGAACAACCCGGCATACTCGTACTTCACCATCTACTCAGCGCCTTAAAACGAGCAGACCAGGAAAATAGATTATTAGCCCAGTTTGTTGTCTTCCCCATGGTGAATCCTTTGGGAATGGCTAATATTGCATATCGCCAACATCAGGGACGATATGATTCGGTAAGCGGTATCAATCACAATCGTGGCTGGCCAGATCTGTACCAGGCGATCAGGAATGAAGTCAATGGCGTACTCACCGATGATTTGAACCAAAACAGACACATTATTCGTACGTTAGTCAAACAGTGGCTAGACTCGCAATCCCCCATTAGCGCGCTGCAAAAGCAACGCCACTTTATTATGCAAGCAGCATTTGATGCCGATTACGTTTTCGACCTGCATTGCGACAATGATTCACTGCTTCACATATTTACCCTACCCCAACTCATGCCAGAACTACAATCATTAGCAGATTGGACAGGGGCCGCGGCTACCCTGACTGCTGAAGACAGCGGGGGTGGTTCGTTTGATGAGATGTGGTCCACCTTATGGGTGAAAATAAAAAACGCTCACCCACAAGCACCGCTCCCGGACTGTTATTCGGTGACCCTGGAGTACCGTGGTCAATTTGATACCTTTGATGAAATGAATCAGGACGACGCAGAACGACTGTTTTGCTACTTTCAAACCCAAGGTTTAATCACAGGTAGTCCATCGAGAAAACCTGATATTTCACCCCCACCCCAGGATCTCGCCGCGACCCAGATGGTTAGAGTTAAACAACCCGGACTACTCGCCTATAAGGTTGCTTTGGGAGATATTGTGAAAAAGGGACAACCCATTGCAGATTTAATTACCCTCGAAGGGGATGATGCCTTCCAACGACGCATTCCAATTATCGCAGATACTGACGGATTGATTCTTTCCCGCAGCCTAAAAAAGTATGTGTGGCCGACCTATTCCATCGCCAAAATTGTAGGGACAAAAGTGCTTGAGGATCGCGGAGAATATTTATTAGAAGATTGACACTCTGGCTAGTATTTTCAATGGACAAGTGACTTCTGTCATTTCACAACAACCCATCACTGTCATCAAAACCAGGATAAAGTTATTTGTTCAGCAGCACTAGGGAAAACAAACATCACCTCATGTCATGCGATGTCATCATGCACCTGGACACGTAAGCCACGGGCAAATTTGGAAATAGTTTAAAAACCATGAAGGCCAGTATAAAAAGAAACCAGTATTAAGCCGGCATTAGGCTAGACTGTTACATCACAGCCCTAGGCGTCAAGCCGTCAAGCGACCTAAGGAAAAAGATGTAGATTGGATAGATCAGCAGGAAGATATAAGGAAAATAAAACTGAGGGGTATGCTTCAAACAGGAACCTGGCGGAGAGAGAGGGATTCGAACCCTCGATACGCTATTAACGTATACACACTTTCCAGGCGTGCTCTTTCAACCACTCAGACACCTCTCCGACTCGGGCAGGAATGTATCCGATCTGAACCATTAAAACAAGATTCAGGCATCAGATGTTTCTACATTTCCCGGGTTCGCTCCTTTTTTCTTCATTTTGGGTGGAATTACCTTAGTTTCAGGGCACTGTGGTCCTGCGGAAAAGACAATCGAATATGGTATCTTACAGCGCTTTTTACCCAGCTCAGCTTACGCTAAAAATTAAGCCTCAAGCGCCTCGAAAATATGGCAAACAAATCCTTCACTGATTTTAAGTGGCCGACCGACCTGATCGGAAATCCGGTGGTATGGTTGCTTACGACGATTGTAGTAGTTATTGCAGCATCTTTCCTCATCCCTGGCCCAAACGATAACCCTTCCCCAGAAGTCGTAAGACGGATCATTCCGACCGAGTTCGAAAGTAACATCAAAACCATTGACGACATTGTCAAGGAAGAGAACATGCAAATTACCAGGGAGGATGACACTGATCGATTTGAGGAATTTCTTCAGGTTGAGCAAACAGATAATCAGATTCAACCTCTCTTTGAAGCGGTCAGGGAATACATAGATAACGATCAACTGATCGGCACCGACGATGACAACGCATGGGTAGTTTACGAGAAAATTCTTACCATAGATCCCGAAAATTCCGAAGCCAGATCTGGCCAGTCAAAAATCCTGAACTACTTTATTGATCATGCTGAAATGGCCATCGAGTCCGGGCAATACGAGCAAGCCCAACCATGGTTGGCAAAATTGGATATTGCCCAGCCCGGTGACGAACTTCAGGCATCCCTTCGAGCAGAAATCAATGCTGAAATCCAAAGAAGAGCCGAAGCCCAGAGACGAAGGCAGGAAGAATTGGAACGACAGGAACAAATCACAGCGCTGCTCATCAAGGCCAGAGAAGAAGCCCAGGCATTTACTTTTGATTTCGATATGGTGCGGGATATTTACCTCGACATCCTTCAGATCGAGGCGGAAAACGCGGAGGCGAAACAAGGGCTTATTTCCCTTACAAACAAACAATTGGATAACGCAGAAATTTTGGTCAGGGCTAACATGCTACAAAGAGCCGAGCAGTTAATCGCTGGCGCCCAGGAAAATGCCCCCGAGAATGACCGATTAAGCGGAATTCTTCTGGCTTTGGAAGCAAAAACTCAACAATACGAACAGGAAAAGGCCATCGCCCAGCAAATTGCCGACAATGAACGGCGAATCGCTGATGAAAAAGAAAAGGCCGAAGCAGAAGCCCGGGAAAAAGCAGAGGCGGAGGCGGAAGCTACCAGACAACGAGCAAAGGACGAAGAACAGGCTCGAATAGCTCAACAGCTTGAACAACAACGTGAGCAACAAGCTATTCAGGATGCACAACAACAAAGCCCTGCACAGCCCGAACAATCTGCAAGCAGGCAGAGTCAGGTAGTCAATACGGATACGACTATCCTACCTAAAGAAACATCAACCGCTGGCGAAGATGCTGAGAAAACCTCCTCCACAGGTTCTGAGCAGTCAAACGACCAGGCAAACGCTAATGATGAAACTATGGGAATCAGCGAAGGAGAAACGGAATCGCAGACTACCAGAGAAAACCAACAACTACTTAATGGGGTTAACGCCTACTATCAGGCAGATTATCCCCAGGCGTTCGAGCTGCTGTTTCCACTGGCGGAAAGAGGCCGACCAAGGGCACAATTTAGAATTGGAATGATGTACCAGGCTGGAAGAAGTGTTTCCATCGACAGGGCGTCTGCTGATAAGTGGTTTTCATTAGCATTGCCGGCGGTTATTAGCGCAGCGCAGAATAGTGTCCCCTGGGCTCAGGCAGATTTAGGAACAGCCTATGAACTCGGAATCTCCTTACAACAGGATTTTAACCGCGCCGCACATTGGTACGAACTATCGGCGAAGCAGGGATATGCAGGTGCTCAAACCAATCTAGGTGTACTTTATGCTAATGGAGACGGCGTTGAGCTCAACAACGATAAAGCCGTTTACTGGCTAACCCTGGCAGCTGATCAGGGAGATACTATTGCGTCAGAAAATCTATCTATTATCGCGCCTCGATCGTCGGCAACAAACCCGGTACTTAATTTCTTTAGGGGGACAGTCTCTCAACCTTCCAGGCCTGCTCCGACTCCGACCAATGATAAATAATACGGTCATGGATTCGATGATTTCTGCCCTGCCAAAACTCAAATCTATTCGGCTTGATCCGATATCCCCCCCAAAATTCTGGTAAAGGGATTGGCTGACCTTCAAAGCGTTCTTCGACTGCCTTGATTTGCTCCTCAAGCTCGCATCGGGAATTCAAACGTTGACTCTGTCTCGACGCCCAAGCTCCAATCTGACTACCTCTCGGCCGGGAATGAAAGTAGGCCAATGAGATTTCATCATCAATTCGGGACACTTCCCCTTCGATGATAATCTGACGATGCAAGGCCAGCCAGGGAAATAATGCAGATACCGAGGTATTTTCTTTTAGTTGAATTCCTTTGCGGCTATTGTGGTTGGTATAAAAAATGAAACCATTTTCATCATAGGCCTTCATCAGAACAGTACGCTGGGAAGGTTTCCCATCGGATGATATCGTGGAAAGACACATTCCGTCAGGTTCCGCTGTATCAGAATTAACAGCCTGATCGAACCAGATTTTAAATTGAGAAAACGGATTCCTATCTACCCCCTTTTGACTCAACCCCTGTTCTGAATAAAGTTTTCTAAGCTCTTTTAAATCCGACATAGTCTAAATAGGTAACGAATAGAATCCGGCAGTTGGTTGCAAAAATCAGTCGAATAGCTAATCAGGAAAATCCTGATAACATCAGAATACACTCTTCGTATAAGACTTAATTATACGATAGCTAATCTGGCAATTCGTTACAATTTTGAAAAGAAAGCGACCTGAAACTCAACTAGAATCAGAAATCATTCGAACCTACTCGACGCATTCGAATCTCAGGATAGATACCCAGATATTCTTTAAATACACACCTAACAGATACATCCACCGATCTAAAGCATTTCATGGATACGCTCAGTCAAATCGTTCTTGGAACCACTGTCAGCTTATTGGTCACCAGAGGCAGGCACCCGAAAAAAGCCATTATCTATGGAGCCGCATTAGGAACACTACCCGATCTCGATGTTCTGATGCCCTCTGCTAACGACCTCGCTGCGACCATCGAACACCGAACCTGGTCCCATTCCTGGGTTGTAGCAAGCCTGGCTTCTCCATTGATTGCCCTTGGTATTCGATGGAAAGAGAAGTGCTTTAGCTATTTGCGATGGTTAGCCCTGGTCTGGCTCACCTTAATCACCCATAGCGCCCTGGATGCCTTTACTATTTATGGAACGGATATCTTCTGGCCAATTTCCAGCCAAACTATTATGGGTGCCAGCGTCTTTATCATCGACCCCCTATTCACCCTGCCTTTACTCATCGCCACGACCCTGGCAATGGGTCGAGAAAAAACTGCAGCTGCAGTTTTTCAGCAAACAACCCTCGCGGTAATATTAAGTACCAGCTATCTGATTTGGGGGCTCTACGCCCAAAATAGAGTTCAAACCATCGCAACCCAGTCCTTGCAGACGCAATCTCTGGTTCACCAGCAGCTGATTGCCACTCCCACACCTTTTAACTCCATTCTTTGGCGGGTGTTGGCCATGGGAAAAAACCAATACCACGAAGGCTATTATTCGCTATTGGATAAAAATCCGGTGATCAAATTCCAGACCCACAATAGAAATAGAGAAATTATTGAGCTACTCGAACCTGAGGCAAACTGGCAGCAATTCAATCACTTCGCTCATGGCTACACTAAAGCCGAAAAAGAAGGTCGGAACCTGATTGCCGTTGACCTAAGAATGGGTGCAGACAACCTTTTCTTCTTTCGTTTTCTTTTTGGGACAACAGGAAATGAAGAACAAAACCACGGGATGACACCCACCACCCCTAGCCGCCTGGCTATGAATCTGGAAGATTTTGGCTTACTAAAACACGTATGGCATCGAATCTGGTCAGAGGATGATATACCCTAGATGGTCTCATCTTCACATTTTTGGGGAATTATGACTCCGTCTGTGTTACCAGTATCTTCTCCTCGTTCTCGTTGAAAACCGTGGGAGAAAGAAAATTCAATACACGAGATTGAGCCTCGACTGAAACCCCAGCTGAAACAGCTGGACGATGTCATTTGACCAGAAGCAGCCAAAAGTAAAAAGGCCCCTAACTAGTAGAGGCCTTTTCATATATTTAATTCTAAAATGTCGAAGATAGCCTAGAATGGAATATCATCGTCGAAGTCATCGAATGCGGAAGAAGCCGGTGCACCAGCTGGTGCACCGCCGCCCTGGTTATTTTGTTGGCGGGGAGGAGAGGATTGAGCGGGTCTGGATTGGTCAAAAGAATCCCCTCCACCGCCCATTCCGCCACCAGCTCTGCCACCCAGCATTTGCATTTCATTGGCAACAATTTCTGTGGTGTACCGATCCTGACCGGATTGATCCTGCCACTTTCGGGTTTGCAGTCGTCCCTCAATGTAAATCTGTGATCCCTTCTTAAGATACTCTCCAACAATTTCTGCGAGTCGATTAAAGAAAACCACCCGATGCCATTCAGTGCGCTCCTGATTTTCACCGGTTTGTTTGTCTTTCCATGTATCACTGGTAGCAATGGTGACATTCGCAACCGCTGCGCCATTTGGGGTGTAGCGAATTTCCGGATCGCGCCCTAAATTACCTACCAGAATGACTTTGTTTACACCTCTTGCCATGGTTGACCTCCTGTGGTCGTTTATTGGTTCTCACTCTGTTTCAAGAGCATTTGTTCAAGTTCGGCTTCGTCGAATGTCTGCGGGTCCACGGTGAGATAAGCCGTTGTTTCACCCACTGCCACTACGATTTCCTCAAGTCCTTTGAGGTCCTTTATTCTATCAATCAGTTGGTCTCGCTGCGAGTCTGAAAAATCTGCAATTGAAACTATTTTGTTGATAAATAGCCGGGTTTGATCGGTAGTTAGCGCAACCAGAAACCATAGAAAAGCAACGCCGCCACAAAAGATATACACGCTCAATGCGCCGAATCTACCATATAGGGTTCCGGCCACTACTCCTCCAACAAACATGCCGAAAAACTGAAAGCAATTATACACTCCAATGGCAGTGCCCTTCATGGTCGCAGGAGCAATTCGGGAGACCAGTGACGGCAACATTGATTCAAGAGCGTTGAAAGCACTAAAAAAGATGACCAGAAACACGAAAATAAACCAATTATGGCCTTGTACTGCCACTGTGAGGCCGGACAACGCGACGACAAGCAATAAAATAGCCATTTTAAATGCGCGAAACTCCTGACCAGATTTTGACCCTAACCGAATAAAAGGCAGCATGCCGATGGCCGATGCAAATAAAATGGGCAAATACAGTTTCCAGTGATCGGATAAATTAACACCCAGGCGCTCTATTAGAAGCATCGGCGTAACCACAAACAATGCCGTCAAAATCAGATGCAAACTAAAGATCCCGATGTCCAGTCTGAGCAACTGCTGATTGGCAAATACAGCAGCAAATTTTTGGGGCATTGGTAGGATATCCTGATGCCGACTAGCTCGAGTAGGGTTAGGCACTACTTTATAGAGGATTAGTATCGCGAATACGGATAATACGGCAATCATCCAAAAAATGCCTTTTACTCCGATCATCGCTTGGAGTATCGGCGCCATAATCAGTGAAAGTAAAAAGGCGAAACCGATGCTTATGCCGATAATCGCCATGGACTTGGTTCGCTGCTGCTCCCGGGTCAGATCCGCAGTTAACGCCAATACTGCCGAGGATATGGCTCCTGCTCCCTGTAGCGCCCTGCCAATGAGGAGTTCAAGAAGATTGTCAGACAACGCAGCGACAATGCTACCGATCATAAATACCAATAATCCAAAAGCGATGACTTTCTTTCGGCCCAATCGATCTGAAGCCATTCCATAGGGAATTTGTAACAAAGCCTGGGTTAATCCGTATATTCCGAGTGCTAATCCGACATAAAAAGGTGTCGCATTGGGATACTGCTGAGTGTGAACCGCAAGCACTGGAAGCAACAAAAACAACCCGAACATTCTTAGCAGAAAAATACTGCCTAACGAAGCCACTGACCGCCGCTCCCGACGACTCATGGGTTCACTTTTTGACACTCGTTTCAATTTTTTTGTTGTGGGTTAACTTGGTGGACGCGTATAGTATCAGGTTTACTTTGATGTTCCTAAAATATTGTTGTGACCATAGAAAAAATACAAATCCGTGGGGCGAGAACCCACAATCTGAAAAACATTGATCTGGATCTACCAAGAGACAAACTCATTGTCATAACCGGGCTCTCAGGATCCGGAAAATCTTCGCTCGCGTTCGACACGGTCTATGCAGAAGGACAAAGACGTTATGTAGAGTCCCTTTCTACTTATGCTCGCCAGTTCCTTTCCATGATGGAAAAACCCGATGTAGACCTGATTGAAGGCCTATCTCCCGCGATTAGTATCGAACAAAAATCCTCTTCCCATAATCCACGATCAACTGTTGGCACAGTAACCGAAATTTATGACTACTTGCGGTTGCTGTTTGCTCGCATTGGTGAACCCAGATGCCCGGATCATGACGTCACTCTCAAGGCACAAACCGTCAGCCAAATGGTTGATAAAGTCATGGAACAGCCTGCACAGACCCGTATCATGTTGCTAGCCCCTGTAGTGAATAATCGCAAGGGAGAATTTGTTCAGTTAGTGGGAGAGTTGCACTCCCAGGGCTTCATTCGGGCATTAATCGATGGTCAAACGGTGGAACTGGAATCACCTCCTAAATTGGATAAACGCTATAAGCATGACATTAACGTTATTGTCGACCGGGTTGTGGTCCGTGAGGGAAACCAGCAACGACTTGCCGAATCCTTCGAGACTGCGTTGAACCTTACTGATGGCACTGCCACGGTTGCTATCCTCGGGAAGGATAAATCCATTCAGGATACGCTGCTTTTTTCCAGTAAATTTGCCTGTCCCCATTGCGGATATAGTCTAAATGAGCTGGAACCTCGATTGTTCTCATTCAACAATCCAGCCGGCGCATGTACCGATTGTGATGGGTTGGGGGTAAAACAGTTTTTCGATCCTGATCGGATTTTGACCAATCCTGACCTGTCGCTATCCGCTGGGGCCATACCCGGTTGGGATAGGCGAAGCGCCTACTATTTTACCCAACTCAGTTGTCTCGGGGATCATTATGGTTTCGACATCAACCTCCCCTTTTCTTCGTTATCAGAGAAAGCAAGAGATCTCGTGTTAAATGGTAGCGGAAAACAAAAAATTAATTTCGTTTATACCCGCCCGGGTAGGAAATTCGAAAAAGAACATGTCTTCGAAGGAGTGCTGAATAATTTTGAACGACGGTATCGGGAAACCGATTCGAATTCTGCGCGGGAGGAGCTGGCAAAGTATCTCAGCACCAAAATCTGCAATGCCTGTTCAGGCAGCCGGCTTCGTACAGCATCCCGACACGTATTTATCGAAGGACAGACAATTCAAGCCCTGACTGCCCTTCCAGTGGGAAAAGCACTGGAATTCTTTCAGACCCTGTCATTAAGTGGATGGAGGGCGGAAATTGCGGAAAAAATAATTGCTGAGAGTGCCGCTCGATTGGGCTTCCTGACCAATGTTGGCCTAAATTATCTATCCCTATCA
>JAALKB010000126.1 GCA_011088265.1 Gammaproteobacteria bacterium | reverse complement strand
TACGTAAATTCTGTAGTAACTTGTACTCCCTTCTATTCCATAGCTTAAAAAGAGACCTAAAACCGGAATCAAAGATTCGACCTGATTTGGTGATATAAATGCTATCGGCATTTGCGATGTAAACATCCCTCAGCCAGGATGGTCTAACGGGTTGATACCAAATTTTTGGTCTGCCGTATAACTGAGGTTTAACACCAATTTTCGGTAGTTTTCTACTGGATCCATCCTCAATATTTATTTCCTGGCAAATCTGAAGAAATTCAATATTTACGTCCGTTCCTGATGAGAGGGTTTTTGGTGTTCTTCTTGTATTCAGCCAAAAGTTGAAGGATCGACACGCGTTTCGAAGAAAAGTGGCGGAAGTAAAAAGCGCAATGAACCGAAAGAATTCCTGTTTATGCTGGAGAAAACGGGATGCTAGAAAACGTAGGCGGTCTCTTTGATTTTCGTTGAGATACGTTCTTAACATAAGCCCAGTTGACTGGGATTACCCGGATTTACCCAAAAAACTCTCGACGGATATCAGGTTCAGTATTTCTTCTCGATATTTTGTAAACAGGGGCCAAGGAATTGATGCGGGAAGTTCGGACAATTGCTGTTTGCCTTTTGTTATCACACCTAGCCCATGATCGGCATTAATTACTCGCATACTCAAGTCACTTCTCACTCTTCTGAGCTTGACCCAGGCTTTCCAGCAGTCGCCATTCCAGGTTGGTTGATTGTTTACTCGTGGGACAATTTGGTGGCTTTCTTTCTCGGGAGACATATCGTGGCATATAATATAGCCTCCCTCATTCAGGGCTTCCAGAGAGTTTAAAATATCTTTTTCAACTTGTTCTGAATGATGTCAAACTTTTCTTTGTTTTTTTCAAAAAACTCATCCGAAGTCATTACATGAGACGCGTTTGCTGAAGCGTCTGGATCAACCCCCATCTTTGTTTGCACCTGAATCCGGTCAAAACATTTGCTTGGAATACTGACACCAATTTCCAGATATCGGGAAAAACTGTTTTCTTTTATCAGGTGGTTGATAAGATCAAACCTTGTAAAATTTTTATCATATCTTACTAGTTTGTCTCTAGCATAAGTTTTAGGAGATGATCCCAAAATACGAAACAACAACAAGGACAATCTATTGTACTTTAGTAGGTTTTCGGCGGTAACTAATAGCGGATTCATTTCTCATGCTCTAAAAGCTGTTGAACTTTTGTAAGGACGTGGATTCAAAACTAGCCTTGAATAAAGAAGATCTAATAAAGAAAATTTGCTTCGCCGTGCACGGGTAAGGTGGCCAGCAGTTGTCTCTAAAAAACAGAAGATCCTGACGATTCTGATAGTATTGGAATGGGATTCTGGAAAATACGTTCATCCTTCAGATAAAATGAAGATACACTACTTTTTGAAATGTTGGCCTCAACGGATAGCGAACCACCGTTGCATAACGCATGTTTTGGTCTTGAAAAATAGCCAGGTAATTGAAAAGTAGGGAAAAAATTCATAGAGACAGCCCTCGTGTGGATTATACATAATAGCCATTGAAAAACATAGAAAACACTGACTTGGCCACACGTAAGAGTCAGTATGTCGAATCAATTACTCCAGGCTGATCGATAAGGAAGACACAATAGCTTGGGTCAATATGTTGGTGTTTTCGTTTGGCGGTATTTGATGTAGTTTGAGGTGCTTTGTCTGATGGGTGCAAGGGTGGGAGATATTAATCAGTGCATGTATGTTACGTAATGTGGTTTCCCAGCTTATTTCAGGGTTCAACTTAATATCCAAAAGAGTGTTCCTGATGTCTTCAGTGGTTTCGGCTTGATATACACCATCGAAACCCTTGTAATAATAGAGAGAACCCATCGCAATGACGGGCTTTCCCCGGACGATGGATTCCCAACCTGCTGTGCCAGTGATGCAAAAAACACATTCGCTATTATCAATCAACGTAAAAGGATTGGTGTCCATCGGTAATAGGTGTACATTGTGCATGGAAGCCATCTCTTCATAAATCCACGTGTACCTGGCAGAGGAGCCGCGATGCCAGCGAAATTGACCCGGAGCTTCTTTAACAAAAATGTACTGATTACTGTCAAGCGCTGAGCGCAACATTCTCAACGTCATTAACTGGTCTGCGAACTCTCCCCCCTGCGGCACAGTGGTGCACTCAGGCTGCATATGAAGTGGGAAAAAAACATATGGTTTTTGAGGATCATAAGGATTGCAAAGAGACTGGTAACTATTAAATGCTCTTTGAGCGTCATTTGTTATTCGAATACGGTATTTATGCCACGATTTCGCGTCCCTGAATGAGTCTTTCCATGAGACATTCGCCTGCTTGATATAATGTGGTTTGTCGAACGGTGTTTTCGAAAACCCATGACGAAAAGTATGTTTGATCAGCGTTCTAATCTGTGCTGATTGTTTTGCGCTTAACTCTGATCGTATTCGCTTGAAACTATGCCGATCTAATCCGGAGTCACCGGGGTAGTTGATTTCGAACTGAAAAGGTTTTCCATGTTCATAATCCTTGCGAATTCCCTGTACATACTTTCGAACTGCTTCTGGTAGAGCTGATTCAGAAGTGTCGATATTTTCTGCGAGTAGACGTGCTGCCTCTGTTCTTAATGGGTCAATGGAGTAGTTGAGGTCGTTGATAGTGAGCATGTAACCTGGAAGATTGGTGTCATACAAAATAATAGTTTTAATTCCGTTTTGACGACAAACCTCGTACATGACATTGTCATACATTGCGTGAGGAGGAAGACTGGAAATCCATATATCTGGCTTATGAGTAGAAATAAATGACAGCGCCGCTGCCAGGGCTCGGTGAAAATAGTTTGTTAGTTCGTAGTATTTGAATCCATTCCCTGGGTCTGATCGAGTTAGACACAGCTCATAGAAAATTTTTTCAACTCCCATATATTGCGCAATAAGGTCTCGACCAAATTGCCGATACCCAATTTCAAGGTCAATTTCTGCGGGCCATTCTCCCTTGATGGCGTCCATAAAATCATGAAACAGGATGTCAGGAAACGCCGACTTTATCGTAGTAGACATGTTGTTTGCTCCACTCCAGTAGATGGGCGTTATTCCATGTTCGTCTCGAAGTTTTTTAGCGACGGGGAAAAGAATGTCTAACTCATTAATTGAGGAGTAAATAGCTTTCATCACAAAATGGACATGTGTTTGCAGAAAAATTTGGAAAGGCTAATTTGAAACGCTGTCAACCCTCTCCCATAAGAACTTACGACCCACAAGAACTTACGAGTGTTTTTCAAGCGGGATAGAAGAGTAAAACAAGTACCTCGCACGTCCTTTTCCGTTTTTCGCCGGCAATATAAGGATGCGGTAGTCGTGAATAGGAATGAAATGGAATTATGACCGAATCAGAGTTTAATGTCACGGCTACTCTTTACAATCTTGAGATAGTAAAACTAATGCGAGTGATAGTATTTTGCCAAAGCGAAAATCTGGGGTTTTAGCAAAGCGTGAATGTCAACTTTTTTCATCTGGAGTCAGCTGATAGAATTGATTTTTAATCGCTTAAAGGTACCAGTAACATGGCGCTCACTTGATAAGTAAATAGAGGTATGAAACGAGGGAGTAAGCGATGAAAACGGTTCATTTGGCAGTGTCTGGTATTCTGTTTCTGGCCTTCTGCGGGGATACGTGGGTATGGATACTAAAGATGATGTGGTGAATCTTTCCACCTGTGCATCTGGGAATGGAGGGGGTACTGTCCTCCTGGGAGTGTGGTTGCCCGCTACTGATGTGAGATCTGTTATCCCAAAAGCCAATCTTTCAGTGAGCAACATATTCAGGATTAGTTGAGTGAAAAATAAAATAGCAGTGGGTACAGCGAACTTTGGAATGACCTATGGCATTGGGGTGGAGAGCCATCGTGTAGCGGAAAATGAAGTGGCTCGACTTATTGAGTATTGCGTCAACCAGAAACTCGCTATGTTTGATACTGCTCCAGGATATGGTGAGTCTGAGCAGGTTTTAGGGCGAATATGTCTCGGGGGGTCCTATATTGTGACGAAAATGGTTAAGTTGGAACGTAACGAGGTAAGTGACGATTGCATTGCTCGGCTGGAGAACGGGCTGCAGAATTCGCTGAGGAAACTGCGTGTCAGTTCAGTATATGGGTTATTGGTCCATAGTGTGGCGGATTTATATAAGCCTGGGGCAGAGAGAATTGTGTCATGGATGTCTGGCCTAAAGGAGCGTGGATTGGTAAATAAAATAGGGGTCTCTGTTTACACTCAAGAAGAAGTAGACGACCTCTATAATAAGAAGTGTATTTTTGATCTTATACAACTCCCCCTCAATATCTTCGATCAGAGGTTGTTGATTTCAGGAACGCTTGATTGGCTAAGAGAAAAAGGGGTTGAGATTCATGCTCGAAGCCTCTTTATGAAAGGTCTGTTATTGAAAGAAGAATTTCCACCTATTAATGCCCCGCTATTACATGATCATCACCAGCGCTTTATCTCTTATCTGTCGAATTTGTCTGTGGATGCGTTCGATGTCTGTATGGCATTTGCCAAAAGCCTGGATGTTGTGGATCGCTGGGTTTTGGGTTTTTCCCAGGTCGAACAATTGCGCCGGGTGATTCAGTGGGATGATGATGTGTCTGGTGAAAAAATCTGTTTTGAAGACTGGGCATTGACATCATCCACTAGTGTGGACCCCCGTTGTTGGCGCTAAACCCCTCTTTTTTTGTACTAATTGTTTGGCCACAGATTGTTCATTGATTCCTTGGTATACAATCCGGGCTTTAATTGGGTTTCGTCATCGACATGAGCTGCTGGGCTTTCATATTTGCCCGGGGAGGGTCCAAAGGTCTTCCCGGTAAAAACATAAAAAAATTGCTGGATAAGCCATTGATTGCCTATTCCATTGAAGTGGCCCTTAAGAGCCCCGGGATCGAAAGGGTGATTGTTTCAACGGATGATCCGGAGATCGCCGAAATCGCCAGGACTCATGGGGCGGAAGTGCCTTTTTTGCGACCCGCCGAACTAGCCCAGGACGAAGCAGCGGAATGGACAGCATGGCAGCATGCCGTAAAATGGGTAACGGAGCGCTGGGGTCAGTTTGATACTTTCATTTCCCTTCCTGCTACCTCCCCATGTCGAATAGTTGCTGACATTGAAAAGTGTATCAGTGCCTTAGCCGATGGGATTGATATCGTGGTGACGGCGACCAAATCCCAGCACAATCCCCATTTCAATATGCTGAAGCTCGCGGAAGGTGGGAGTTATTCAAGATTCAACGATACGGATACAGAAATCATTCGACGTCAGGATGTTTCCCAGGCCTATAACATGGCGACAGTGGCCTATGTTTGTCGACCAGAATACATACTCTCCGGCTCCAGTCTTTGGGATGGTCGTGTGCATGCGGTTATCGTAGAGCCGGAAAATGCCATTGATATCGATACAGAATTTGATTTCTTAATGGCTGAGCTCCTTTTGAAGAACCACTATGACAAATAGACAAACACTTAACAATCAAGTGATCTTTATAACCGGCGCTGCGGGTTTAATCGGCCGACGCTTCGTTTCCATGATATTGCAAAACGGTGGTCGTGTGGTGGCTTCTGATATATCTGAAAAAGGATTGTCTGAATTGAATACGTTATTTTCGGGAGATGATTTTCTAGGTGTGAAAGTGGATGTTAATGATACGGTGAGTGTGACCGAAGGGCTTGAGCGGGCAAGGGCCCATTTTGGGACCGTTACTGGTTTGGTGAATTCAGCCTATCCCAGAAACTCGAATTATGGCCGTGATTTTATGGCGGTTGAATATGATGATTTTTGTGAAAATGTGAATTTGAATCTCGCTAGCACTTTCCTGGTGGCAAAGATATTTGGTGCTTATTTCAGGGAGCAGAAACAAGGCAGCATCGTTAATCTTAGCTCTATTTATGGGGTTGTTGCTCCAAAGTTTGGTATTTACGAAAATACATCAATGACGGTGCCAGTGGAATATGCAGCCATTAAGGCGGCGGTGATTCAGTTGACGAAATACATGGCGCAGTATCTAAAAAAGGACGGAGTTAGAGTGAACTGCATTAGTCCAGGCGGAGTATTTGACCATCAGCCGGAGCCATTTTTGATAAAATACAGGGATCAGTGTGGCTTGCAGGGGATGTTGGAGCCGGAACATCTGGACAGCGCTTTACTGTTTCTGCTCGATGCGCAATCGGCAATGGTAACCGGGCAAAATATCGTTGTCGATGATGGGTTTAGCCTATAACCGAAATGTTAATAACAAGTAGTGAATAATGGGTAAAAAAGTACTGGTTACCGGCGCTGATGGGTTTATCGGCTCACATCTGACCGAGGCTTTGGTTGCAAATGGAGATAGTGTTCGTGCTTTGACACTGTACAACTCCTTTAATAGCTGGGGATGGCTGGACGATGTTTCCGGGATCGGGGATCAGGTTGAGATTGTTTCCGGCGATGTCAGGGATCCTGCATTTTGTCAAATGATTACCAAAGACATCGATGTGGTTTATCACCTTGCTTCACTCATCGCCATTCCCTATTCCTACCATGCGCCAAATAGTTATGTAGAAACCAATATTAACGGCACTTTAAATATGTGCCAGGCCGCGAGGGAGAATAACGTCGAACGATTTATCCATACCTCAACAAGCGAAGTGTATGGTACTGCCCAGTACGTTCCCATTGACGAAAGACATCCGCTCCAACCCCAGTCTCCCTATAGTGCAACAAAAATTGCTGCGGATGCGCTGGCTCAGAGTTTTTATAATGCATTTGAGCTGCCCGTTACCATAGCCCGTCCGTTTAACACTTATGGTCCCAGACAATCAGCCCGAGCGGTTATTCCATCCGTGATTATTCAATTGCTCGGAAAAGACAGAATTAATGCGGGAGATCTATCTCCAACCCGGGACTTTAATTTTGTTAGTGACACCTGCAAGGGATTCATCACCCTGGCCAGTTGTGACGCCGCCGTTGGAGAGGTAGTTAATATTGGTTCAAACTCTGAGGTCAGCATCGCTGATACTATTGCGCTTATTGCTGAATTAATGGGCAAGGAAGTCGAGGTGTCGCAGGAAGCACAACGAATGCGACCGGAAAAATCAGAGGTTTTTCGTTTACATTGTGACAATAGCAAAATTATATCCATGACTGGATATCAGCCAGAAGTCTCTTTACGGGAAGGACTTCAGCGTACCATTGACTGGTTTTCAGTAAAGGAGAATAGCTGTCGTTATAAAGCGGATATTTATAATGTATAAGGATTTTGTCAATTTCGTGCGAGAGGTTTATCAGTCCGGGGACTTCATTCCGCTGCATGGTCCCGTGTTCGCTGGTAATGAAAAAAAATACATCTGTGATGCGATCGATACTACATTTGTTTCCAGTGTCAGTGAATATGTTGACCAGTTCGAACAGAAGCTATGCGAATTTACTGGTGCGGGATACGCTATTTCCGTTGTGAATGGCACTGCTGCGATTCATCTGGCGTTGCATTCCCTGGGGGTAGGGGCATCCGATGAGGTGATTACTCAACCGCTAACCTTTGTTGCCACCTGCAATGCCATTGTCTATACCGGCGCCCAGCCAATATTTGTTGATGTTGACTGGGATACCATGGGTCTAAGCCCGGATCGTCTTGAATCCTTTCTTGAATCCCATGGGCAGATAAAAGCAGGCGTTACTTTTAATCGTATTACTGGGAAACGGATTGCTGCCTGCTTACCAATGCATACATTTGGTCATCCGGTACGCATCCATGAAATTGTAAAAATCTGTGAGAAGTGGAATATCCCCGTTGTCGAGGATGCCGCGGAATCCATCGGCAGTACTTGTCTCAATCAGCATTGCGGTACCTTTACCACCATTGGCGTTATGAGTTTTAACGGAAACAAAATCATCACCACTGGTGGTGGTGGCGCATTGTTGACAGATGATGGGGAGCTTGCCGGGAAACTAAAGTTTCTTTCGACTACGGCGAAAAACCCACATGTATGGAAATATCGGCATGATGAACTTGGATTCAATTATCGGATGCCAGGCTTGAACGCAGCCCTTGGGTGCGCGCAAATGGAGCAACTTTCAGACAAAATTCAGGATAAGCGACAGATCGCAAAGGCATATGGCAACTTTTTTGCATCCCAGTCCTATGACTTTGTGCACGAGCGGGAGGATTGTTATGCAAATTATTGGCTAAATACGCTAATTATGCCCAATGAGGAAGACAAAGACGCTTTTTTGGAATACACCAACAAACAGGGCATCATGACTCGACCGGCCTGGGATCCAATGCATTTTCATGACAGGTTTTCCAGCAACCCTGGCGTTGACCTTGGTGTGTCTGAGGATCTTTATCGTAGAGCGGTAAACATTCCGAGTAGCTCAAGAGTGTAATATGACGGATATTTTCTGGGAAAATGACAGTTAATCGGCTTCTCCTTATCGGTGGGGGTGGGCATTGCTTGTCCTGTCTTGACGTAATCAGACTGACGGGCCAGTATCATATCGTTGGAATCATCGACAGAATCCTTAAACCTGGCGATCAGTTCAATGGTGTTCCCGTGGTTGGAAACGATGATGGGATCGAGTATTGGTTGGATCAGGTTGATCAGGTGCTAATTACTCTGGGGATGGTTGACCGTGATTCAAAAAGAATGGAGTTGTACCAATGGCTCAGTGAGCTCGGTGCAGACTTTGCTCGGGTGATTTCGCCCCGAGCCTATGTTTCTGCCGATGCAGACATTGGTAAAGGCTGTATTGTGATGCACGACGCGCTGGTTAATAGCGGTGTCAGAATTGGGGATAATTGCGTTATCAATACCAAGGCATTAATCGAACACGGTACCCGTGTTGGTAATCATTGCCACATTTCCACTCGGGCAACACTAAATGGTGATGTTGGCGTGGCTGACAACGTGTTAGTGGGAAGCCATGCGGTGGTGTTCCCCGGTTGTCAAATTGGTGCCAATGCTGTCATTGGAGGGGGACAGGTAATTAGAAATAGCGTGAATCCTGGCTATCACCCAAATCAGGATAAAAGCCAGGATAAAAAATGATTACCCGCTCTGTATTTATTATTGCTGAAGCTGGCGTTAATCATTGTGGTGATTTAGGCAATGCCAGGGAGATGGTAGAAGTGGCTGCTGGCTCTGGCGCGGATGCAATCAAGTTTCAGACTTTTAGGGCGCAGTCGCTAACTGTCAATGATGCGCCAAAGGCGGAATATCAGAAACAGAATACGAGTGACGATGACAGCCAACAGGAAATGCTGGCTCGACTGGAATTGTCAGACGATGACCACCGTCAGTTATTTGATCACTGCCAGCGACATGGTATTGAATTCATGTCCACTGGATTTGATATCGAAAGTGTGGATTTGTTGGTTCGCCTCGGAATTCAGCGGATTAAGGTACCATCAGGTGAAATTACAAATCTACCTTTACTGCGTCACATTGCAGGGCAGGGTCTTCCGGTCATTCTTTCTACCGGTATGTCTAATCTGGCTGAGATTGATGCTGCCATCAGTGGCATGATATCTGCCGGACTGGATGCGGATCATTTAACGGTTTTGCACTGTAATACCGCGTATCCCACGCCATTTGAAGATGCAAATCTGGCATGTATTGGCACCATCAAAAATGAGTTGAAGGTAAAGGTCGGTTATTCTGACCATACTCTGGGGGACGAGGCTTCTGTGGCAGCGGTGGCGCTCGGGGCTACTATCGTCGAAAAACATTTTACGTTAGACCGTGACCTCCCTGGACCGGATCAGTTCTGTAGTCTGGAGCCTGGGGAGTTGAAGCAAATGGTTACGAAAATCAGGCATATCGAAATGGCCATGGGTGATGGGATCAAACAGGCTAGTGTGAGTGAAACAATGAATGTTGATATTGCCCGAAAGTCGTTAGTGGCAAAAATGGCCATTACGAAAGGCGAAACATTAAGTGCCGCTAATATCACGGCCAAGCGACCCGGGACTGGGGTATCTCCCATGCGTTGGGATGAGTTGGTCGGTACGGTGGCGAAGCGCAATTATCAGCCTGACGATTTATTGGAAATATGAACAAAAAGGTCTGTGTATTCACCGGAACCCGGGCCGAATATGGACTTCTGTATTGGTTGATGAAAGACATTGTTGCTTCGCCAGAACTGGTGTTACAACTCATTGTCTCCGGGGCGCACTTGAGTTCGGTGCATGGGCGGACTATCGATGTAATCGAATCAGATGGCTTCCATATCGATGTCCGGATAGATCTTGAGTTGACCGAGAGCGATGATCGGAGTGATGTCGCGAAAGCCACAGGTAGGGCAACTTCGGGGGTTGCCGAAGCGTTGGAAAAATTACACCCAGACCTGATTATTTTATTAGGTGATCGCTATGAACTACTTGGGGCTGCCACGGCAGCATTGTTATGTGGGGTACCGATTTTTCACCTCCATGGCGGTGAGTTGACAGAGGGCGCCTATGATGATGCTATTCGCCACAGTATCACCAAAATGGCTAGTTGGCATGGGGTTGCTAATGATGTCTATCGACAACGAGTCATCCAGATGGGGGAGCAGCCCGATACGGTATTTGATGTTGGTGGCTTGGGATTAGACAATCTAACCCGCCTGCAGCTGCTTGGAAAAGATCAACTGGAAGATCGGTTAAATTTCAAGTTTGGAAAAAAAACAGCATTGATAACCTATCATTCCGTTACCAACAGTATGGATCAGGATATTGGTTTTGATAACCTGTTGCAGGTAATGGAAGAACGGGATGACATCAGCATCATTTTTACCTACCCCAATGCGGATCATGGCAGCATGGGTTTGGTTGAAAAAATGGAAAGATTTATTTCACGTTTCCCAGGTAGAAGTGCGGGCTGGCGTTCTTTGGGGCAATTACGCTATCTTTCTACGCTGCAGCACATCGATGGCGTCATTGGTAATTCTTCAAGCGGCCTAATCGAAGCCCCTTCATTTGGTATAGGTACAGTGAATAT
>JAALKB010000125.1 GCA_011088265.1 Gammaproteobacteria bacterium | reverse complement strand
CCAAGACAGCATCGATGAAATGCGTCAACAGGATGCATCAACAAAATAACTCATCGGATACCTGATGATTTCCGAACCATTCGGAGACAACGCCTTCCATCCTAACCAGCGCCAGGCATCTTCGCTATAAAACTCCCAGTATCGGTCTACGTCATCAGGTCGACGCCAGACCACACAGTTTCCTCTCGGCAACAACTCAAACTGCCTTCTGGCTTCATATTCATCCTCGCCCTTCTCCCACAGCCGTACGGAGTGATCATCACCCGCCGATGCCAGCTGCCTGCCATCGGGGCTGTAGCACACGGACCGGACAGCGCCGCTGTGGCCGGTAAATGTACTCCGGGTTGCGTGTTCAGGCGGCATTTCAGATTGACTTACGAACAGATTCGGCAACGAGGGATTATCAGTGTCGATATGGATGTCGGTATTTGCGCGATTAACCTGCCCATCGTCGATTAACTGAATTCTGGTAGAAGGCCTGGTGAAAGGTCTATTGTCGAAGGGGCTTTGAATAGGGCTTAAGGGTGGGAGGGTGGGAAGCCCGGATTTCCCCAGCCATTCGCTATGATAGAGAATTGGAAGTGAGAAATCGACAGATTCTGCGACGCAGTTGTGAAAAACCGTCCCAATGAGAGAAATAGCTTGCCCCTGTATACCATTTAAAATGCAATCATCAAATACACAATTATCCAATACTGCTCCATCAAAACAACTGCCGCTAAAATCCACTCCCCGAAAATCTCCACCTCGCAGATCCGCTTTCCCGAAACCACCACGGCGCCAGTTTATTTTATTATCCCGGCCCGCAAATTTTAGTTCCCGGATATCGGCGCCGGACAGATCAAGCCCCTCCAGTGCCACCGTTGTTTCGCCTTTCTCAGCAGCATGCATCAAATAGCGTAATAATAGCTCACTGAGCTTTCGTCGGTATGTTCTACCCATACTGGCTATGGACTCCAGACAGACTTCTGTTTCTCCCTGGTTAATTAGCTCTCTTAAAAACTCCAGCGTTTCCTGACTTGGGACATCGATTTCCCACGGACTCACATTTTTACTTTCTCTCTCATCCTCTCTTTGGCTCTCTCTCTCACTTTCTCTTTGGCTTTGGCCTTGTCTTTGAGAATCCTCAATCAGAGCCCGATAGAGTGATCTGGCGAGAAAAAATTCCATAATCGACGTATGGGCAAAACGAAAATTTCGATCACCCTGTCGAACCAGAAAACTGGCATTCCTCAGGTCTTCCTGGAGAATGTCCATTCCCTGACGTTGCGAGGTGTACTCCTGATAATTAAACTGCCATCGTGGATTGGCAATAAGCTCATCCATCAACCAGTCTTCCAACTCTACATAATCAATTTCCCGGCGCTGCTTACTCCAAAGCCAATGGGCGAGTTTCTCCATCAGCACCAACTTATGTTCACGTTTTAGCTGGTGTTTGGGGCCATCCCGCAGCAACCAGGCGTCCACCAGACCTTCGTATAAATGGGACACCCGAACCGGCTCTCCGCTCTTGTACAGCCCTTCCAGATAATCCACCTGATCCTGAATCAGTTTCAGGTTATAGGGACGGGATGCCAATTCACCCAAATCATGGATTTCGTCCAGCATCTCAATCACCCGCTCCGCCCGACCCTCCTGGCCTGCAAACACCTGGTGAAAATAGCTAGCCACCTGCTCACCATTGAACGGCAAAAGCGTGACCCAGAAATAGTCCTTTTCCTTGACCACCTCACGATCCTGACCAATAAAAGCGGAAAGCTGATCCGTGATGGTTTTAAAAAAGTGGCTACGACAGGTCATGATTATCCGACCATATTGCCGTTCTATTTTCTGGCGGGAGCTGGAATCTGTTTTCTCTCCCTGGTTCGAACTTTCTGGGTTTATCATCACTCTATCCCCTCCCCAGTCTTTCCATACGACCGGAGGCATCACGCTCCAAAGTTGGTGAATGAATTGAATACAATGATCCAGAGTTAATCGATTCATAACTTCATCCAGGCCGTCGAAAATGATCAGCCCTCCCCGTTGTTGAGCCAGTCGCTTGATGTCGTCTACTCCCGGTATTACTTCTCCCTCGGCAACGTTATAGGTCGTTCTCAAAAGGTGGGCCAGCATCACATCCAACTCAGGAACGCCATGCTCCCATTTCCAGCCGGGTAACGTGTTGATGTTTCTCAGGTCAAGATAAACGGGAAAGGGCAATTCCAGGTCATCCTGCTGGGTTTCCAGCAAATCCAAAGTCAAACACTGACAAAGAGTGGTTTTTCCCATACCCAATTCACCGAAAATGGCACAAAACGGAGATCCTTTTTTGTCTTTCAACCAGGTTTTCAATTGAGGTAATGCCTTTAGACCCTTTTCCTGATTTTTATCGAAGAACTGATACTGGTAGTCATCCCGATGGATGTCCGTTTTTGTCATGTATGAAATCCGCTCCAGACAATCATCCGTATCGAGGCCCCGCTGAACCCTCAGAATTTTTTCGATTATTACCCCAACCGCCTGATCCGCCCAGTCATCCTTTTTGTGAACCCGCTCTATCCAACTTTTATTTTCTCTATCAGTAAAGATTTCCACTCCGCCAAGAAACCCACGATCCAGAGATTCCCTATCCGTTTTTTGTAGCATTAACGGAACCTTTTCTAACCCCTCAATAACCTCCCCAACCTCATCCGCCACTGCTAACAATCGGGTATTAACCAGCAATAGCACAAACGTGGATTGCTCAGCATAGGCTTTTCTTTCTTCCAGCGACTTATTACCAACGATAACATCATGATAATCCAGCGCTTTCCAAGTTAGATTACGACTGACAAAGCGTTCCTGCAACAACCCATTTAATTCCAGAGCCTTGTCCCTGTCCTTTTCCGCATAGACTAGCAAATAGCTAAGCTCTCCTTCTCTAATCCTTAACGTTTGTTCCTGAAGGTAAGGCGGTATTCCCTGAATGCCACTTCGATTTATGGGTGTTAGTCTGGATTCATAATCATCTTCGCATTCAAACCAAAACCGACGACGGCTGTACTCAGCAACCTTGTTTTGATCAACCTCAAGGCGAAGCACAATCCCGTATTCCTTCGCGCTGGATTCAAGGGTTCGGCGAAATTTGCTAAAAGCGCCATCTGCCTTGTTTTTTTTCTCCGGATCACTCACCACTTCAGGAAATAAACATTCATAGGCGTCCAGATAATTAATATAACCGCCGTCGTCTACCAGATTTAGTAGGGTCTTTAGTCGATCCTGACTTCTCGTTGCTAATGCCCGACGTTTTAGTAACTTCCGTACCGCACCCGCCGCTGCCTGTCGTGGTGCAGGACTAATTATTTCTTTTTCGTTTTCCAATTTAGGCCTCGCCACAGGTTTTGATTACTAATTCTTGGGTCTCGCCCATGCCCATTTATTCTTCGGACCCCATTCTTCTGAGTTTCACTAAAATGGCTTGAAACAAAGCGTCTACAAACAAATCCCGATTGTTCCCCCGTAATTCGCTAAACCATCGACCATCACCATTCCTGAATATCTGTAGATTCCCCAGCCCCTTCGAATCCACACTGCCATCCAACAACACCTTCTTCAACCCAACCGGTACCACCGGTTTAAGAATCTTCACCCCATCCTCTCCCTGATCAAGAAAGTGAGTCAGCTCCTGCTCCAGAATATAAGGTCTCCCCAAAAACCCCGGAGACACCATCAACAACCCAAAATCCACCGCCTCCATCGCTTCTTTTATTTCAACATCCCAATCATTACCCACCACAATCTGCCGGTCATTCCACTCCACAAATTCATACTCCGAAGCAATCTCAAACAACACCCGCAACCGCTCCATCAGATCCCAAACCAGCCTCTCATCCATATGCGCATAAGACACAAAAAACCAAAACACAATCACAAAAGTAGATATATAAACCATATATCTACTTTTACTAACCCCCACCCTCCCCAATTCAGGACACCCATGAGATTCGGAAATCTGTACTGCGAATAAGGTGACTATCACGCCAATTCAGGACACCCACAATTTGATATACATTCCCCACCCCTCCAATACAGGACACCCATGAGATTCGGGCATCTGTATAGTGAATGGGCAGCTATTACAAATCAGGGAGGAAATTGGAAGGAAGGATAGAGTTCGGGCAACGGCGCCCAGGCGTTACTTTTGACAAACTATCGCGAGCCAGGGTCGGTGTTTGACGGGGAGGTTGGTGGGGCGATAGTAATGATCAAGGATTCGGAATTCTGCGTTATTTAAATACTCTTTTATTACGTCGAATTCCATGAAGTTTCCATATCTCCGTCCTGACCAACCTTCTCTATCTCCTCGGGGATTAGACATAAACAGGATTCCTTCTTTTCGCAAAGCCTGGTTCAGGATATTGAGGACATTGGTTAACTGGCTTTTGGGGACGTGGAACAAAGACGCATTAGCGAAAACTCCATCATAGGCGTTTGAAGCAAGGGATAGATTCAGGAAGCTTTGACATAACACTCGACAATCGGTCTGCTTTTGGGCAATGCCGCAAAGTTTTTCGCTGCCATCCAGGCCCACCGGTCGATGGCCCAGACTCCTGAAGTATTGAAGGTCCCGCCCTGGACCACAACCAAAGTCAAGAATGTCCAGCTTTACTCCGGCTTTTTCCCCGGCGAGCAATGGGCCAAGAAAAGCATCATAGTTTTGACTCACGTCATGGTCTTTAGTGCCTTCATAAAACTGAATCGCGTTGTCGTTATAGTGCGACAGAGTAAGCGATTCGATTTCTTGCAAGGCACCGAATTCTGTTTGGTGATTCTTCATGGAGTGTCAAATTTTCCTATCATAGGGGGCTGCCCGGAGTCAGAGTCGCAACTATTCATATCTAGCCACCAAGACAGACGTCCAAAAAACATCTCCTGTCCTGTACGCGTTCCCACGGAGGACCATGGGAACGAGGAAGCCAGGACCGTTGTGCGGCCTAATTCAGCCTCGCCTAATTCAGCAGAGCCTAATTCAGGACACCCATGAGATCCGGCTGGCTGGGGTTCAGAATCGGCTTAATTCAGGACACCCACAATTTTGATAATTCTAGAGAGTTAGTTTTTCTGTCTCAGCCAGTTTGCCTTGATATTAATTCAGGCTAATCGGCGCGAATTAAATCGACTTCTCCCGGTTTCTGGTTAGGAACCAGATAACGGATGCCACGGAGAGTGCTAACAGGGCCAATGCGATGGGGTACTCCCCACAATACGGGTTATGTCCGCATTCATTAGCGCGAGGCTTTGGGACAGAGAAATCTCAAATCTGGAACCCAAAAAGAAAGTAATAATGAAAATAACCACCGAAAGCCCTGCACTGGTCATTAGATAGCCTATTACAGCGAATATCAGCATTACAACCACACCAAAAAGACCATTGGTTGCCATGCCCACACCGACTATGCACAGAAGGATCGCGGAGGAAAAGATAATTGATTCTGGTGCCGAAACGACCTTCACCCATATCCTTAGGCCAAGTTGACCCACCCACAGATTCAGGAAGTTAGCCATGATCATGGTACCGAACAACCCATATATGAGCCTTCCCTGATCCTGAAAAAGTAGCGGGCCAGGCTGGATACCATGGATCATGAATGCACTAATGATCAACGCCGCGCTCACACTTCCGGGTATACCGAGGGTTAACAACGGAATCAGATTTGCCCCAACCACTGCAGAGTTTGCTGACTCAGCGGCAGCAATACCCTGGAGATTTCCTTTACCGAATGTTTCTGGCTTTGTCGATAGGGCTTTGGTCGTCGAATAGGACAGGAAAGCCGCTGCTGTAGAACCAATTCCAGGCAGGGCACCCAGAATGGTGCCCATACCCGCTCCGCGCAACATGGTGTATCTGCAGGACCAATACTCCTTCCAGGTGACTCGTTGATCATTTCGATTACCTGCATCCTGCACACTCACAGCGGATTTCACTTCGCCGTGAATTTCCGAGAGTCGACGAATAATCTCGGACATCGCCAACATTCCAATGGCCACAGACACTAATGGCAAACCATCATAGAGCTCATAATGGCCAAAAATAAGACGGGGGTTATAGTTTTCCGGATCAGCGCCTACGGTGGCGAAGAGTAGTCCCAATGTGGCTGCAATCACGCCCTTGAGAAACGACTTTCCCACCAAACCGGATAACACAGAAAAGGCGAAGATCATTAACGCGAGCACTTCTACCGGACCCATTCTCAAGGCCAGAATTGCCAATGGAGCGGAGACGGTGATGAGAACAATATCGCTAAATGTGTCCCCGGTCACCGAAGAGAAAAGCGCCATCTTTGTCGCCTTAAGCGGCTTTCCCTGACGGGCAAGGGGATATCCATCTAATGCCGTAGCTGCGGCATCCGGAGTACCTGGGGTATTAATTAGGACCGCAGGAACCGCACCGCTGACAAGACCACCCTTGTTGACTCCCACCAAAAAAGCAATCGCAGGCAAGGTGTCAAAGCCAAAGGTAAACGGAATAGCAATTGCCATTGCCATCACCGGACCAATTCCGGGTACGGCCCCAACCAGATGACCGACCACTACGCCAAATAATACAAACACCAGATTCCAAAGCGTAAACGCATCAGAGAAACCAGCCAGTATTATTGAGAAGTCAATCATGATTGCAGGACCATCGGTATGGAAAGTCTCAGGGTAGGCTACGCTCAAGCACCCTAACAACCAGTAGCCATATGGCGAATGGCACACCGATCACGCCCAATCCTAACCAGAGTAGTCGGCGTTCGCCGATGAGCAACATTAATGATAATGCCAGCAACGGTGCAATATAAACAAAGCCAAACATTGACATGGCATAAAGGCCCAGAGCCAGCAACAAGAAAAACAGAACCGCCTTGAAGTGTCCCCGGAGGTTTTGAAGGCTATGGGCAGTTGGCTTGAAAACCAGAAAGGCACCACACAAAACGATGACAAAACTTGTGGCGAGAGGGATAGTGTCCGGGCGAATCCAACTCGATTGCGATGAATCAACAAAACGAGGAATAATAAACAAATACAATACCCCGCCAAATGTCGCAATTAGTGCGCCGGTAATTCGATCAGCACGGAAGGACATATAGAAGAACTAGTTATAAAGAACCAATCGGTGCTACCGCGCAGTATACGCGGTAGCAGTAAAGTGATTAGGAGCCAAAAAGAACTTTAACGTTCTCAATACCATCAACCAGCATTTTCTTGGTGTTAGCCGGCCTAAGATTCAACACCTCTGTGGTCGCGGCGTTACGCACAACTTCGGCGACCTCATCGGATGCGATAGCATTACCCAACGCAGTAGTAAGCGCTTCAACCGCAGCGGCATCTGTACCAGCGGTGGTTGCGAAATAGAAGTAGGGATCCAGGTAAATATCGAAACCTGCTTCACGCACAGTCGGGGTATCAGGAGCATAGCTATGTCGGGAATCATTGGCGCTGGCGATCATTTTAAAATCCCCCGACTCCAGGTACTTCACGTGGGTACCGGCAGAAAAACCTGCCATAACCTGACCACCCAGCAGAAGTTTATGGGTTTCAGCTTCACCCTTGGTTGCCACGAATCTAAAATCCGCGCCGGACTGTTTCCCCACGACACCCATTAGCAGCTTTTGTGGTGGAGCACCAAATCCAATGGCCAATCCGTCATTGGATTTCGAATACTCAACCATCCCCTTCAGATCATCAAATGGTGCATCGGCCCGGGCAATCAAAGCCAGCTGCGCTTTCGCAACGGTACCCAGGTAATCAAAACTATCCAGATCGAAACCAAGCTCCGCCCCCCTCTTTACGATATTGATCATGATGGGCATGTTGACTCCCATACCGATCACATTACCTTTGGCTGGCATCCTGGCGATACCGGTAAACATGGCGACACCGCCGCCACCGGTTTTGTTTTCGGCGATCACATTCCAACCGGTTTGTTCCTTCATTACTTTGGCGATGACCCTTCCCATGGTGTCGGTGGACCCACCTGCGCCAAAACCAATTTGCAGCTTCAGGGGGCCTGATGGTTTCCAGTCATCCGCTTGAGCCGGGCTGAAGGCAAGCGTCATGGCAAACAACGTCGTTGAAATCAAATTTGCAATTTTCATTATTATCCTCGTTGGTGATGTTCTTATATTGATGTTCTTATATTGAAGAAGCGGTCTCGACATCATAACAACAGTCAGTATCTATACTGACTGTTGTTATGCTAATCTGATCGACTCAGGGCTTTCATCCATCTGTGCGGCTAGGTGGTGACAGAGCTTTTCGGCAAGTTCACCGCGAACCAATTGATAATCGGGATTATTCCACAGATTGTTGGTTTCGAGAGGATCTTCTTTCAGATCATACAATTCTCCCCATTCAAGGCCGCCGTAAATCGTATAACGCCATTCTGCTGTCACTAGCGACCGAACCCGAGCCGAGCTAGTAAAACACAATCGGGGACTAGACTCATTGAATTCAATTAGCAAAGAGTCGCGAACATCGCCCCGGTTTTCCATGGTCGACAACAGGCTCTTACCCTGAATACCATTGTACGGCGCAAGCCCCACCCGATTACAGACCGTCGCCGATATATCAATGGTAGATGCTAATGCATTCGACACAGCGCCGGACCGATTATCAGGATCTGACCAGATAAATGGCACCCGAGTAATGCCTCGAAATGGCATGGACCCTTTCAATAACAGGTTAAAGTCCCCCAGGTAATCACCATGATCGGAACTGAAGCAGATCACAGTATTGTCGAACTGGCCATTAGCGCGTAATGCATCCAACACCTTCCCCACCCCATCGTCAACACAGCTAATCATACCCGCAGTTAATGCCCGGGCTTCGCGAATCTCCCGATCTCCCTGATACATCATCATTTGGGGTGTTAGCTGAGCCTCTTTGTTATGGTAGTTTTCCTTTAATAACTGCATAACAGGATTGGGATTCTTGTGATCACTAAAAGGCAAGTCGACGGGAAAATCGTCTGGAGAGTACATATCCCAATATTTTCCTGGGGGATTAAAGGGGTGATGGGGGTCTGGAAACGAGATATATGTGAAGAATGGGTCATCCGCATCAGCCTGGGAATTCAAATAATCGATCGCCCGCTCTGCGATATAGTTCGTCGGATACAGTTCTTCTGGAACCGGGGTGCGATATGCCTGAGGACAGACGTAGTCATGGGGAAGTTCATTGTCCGGATTATGTAAATCTTCCCAGTTACCCGCATTTTGTCGGAACCATTGTTGGTAGTGTCCGCCACACCGATCACCATGCAGTGTAACCATGTTCACCTGCTGAAACCCATAATAAGGGGTTTTAAAGTCATAATATCCGTCACCTTCGTAAGTACCCGGCTCCTCCTGCTTATAATCACCACCCAAGCCATCCGAGCCATCCGGAGTGTTCCACGCTTCCGGTATCAATCTCTCCACGTTTTCACCAGAGGGTAATCGCGAGATATCCAGAAATGGTTGTAAATGACTTTTGCCAAATGATGCCGTTTGATATCCATCCTTTGCCAGCATGTCCACAAAGGTATTGGCATTGAGAGGCAGGGCACAACCGTTATACCGAAGGCCATGTACACTCGGCATTCTGCCAGTCATGAACGACGCTCGATTCGGCATACAAATGGGCGACGCGACATGGAAGTTATCGAAACGAACTCCTTGCGCAGCGATTGAATCAATATGCGGAGTTTTGACCACAGGATGGCCATAACAGCCAAGCCAATCAGCACGATGCTGGTCGGTCATAAAGAAAACGAAATTTGGACGTTTGGACATTTTTCTAAACGTAAGGGTTAAACAAAACTTTGCATGGAAAAATACAACTGGAAAAACACGACGATTCTTCTGCCTCGTTTGGGGGCCAGGGAGGTGAACCCATCAGGGAGGCACCTAAAGAGGCAAAGTAAATGTACTATAATCCTTATTCGTTAGCCATCTGGAATGGTTAAACCGAATTCGATGCCTTTCATTATGCTTAATATTTCAGTCCACGACTCTATTTTCCAAACCTGGCCAACATTTTGTCGAGGCCTGGTTATCGCCCACAACATCGATAATCGACATATTGATCCTGAACTCATCGAACAGTTGAACGACACCTGCGAACAAGCGTCAGCCGAACCGGTTGATCTTAAAGTCGATTCACGGATTATGGATTGGGACAATGCCCACATCGCATTTGAATCAAACCCCAATCGATTTCCCCCAGCCCATAAAGCGCTTCGAAAACGGGTACAAAAACCCGGGGTCGTACTTAATCCCATTAATGCAGTTATTTCCATTATGAATATCTGTTCCATTGCGGATGTGATCCCAGTGGGAGGAGACGATCTTGGGGCGATAGCTGGAGCAGTAGAGTTGATACCCGCGACTGGGGAAGAAATTTTTGTGCCGCTAGGCCAACCCGATGTTGTGGAACACCCTGAACCTGGTGAAATCGTTTACTGGCATCCGATGTCAAAGCAGGTGATGTGCCGGAGATGGAACTGGCGTAACTCCCATACTTCACGCATCCTTGAAACAACCACATCCATGGTGATGAATATTGATGGGATTGGCGAAAATAGCCAGGCTCGCGCAAGCCAAACCCGGGATCGAGTTGCCGAAATGCTCAAAAAGTATTGCAAAGCAGATGTAAAAACAGGATTAATTTCAATTGGGTCAATAGGGGACAGACCCCAATTAACAATTAGGTAGTGCTTGTCCATATTTAAATTCTGGCTCAGTGTGAACTCATTCCTGCTAGTTTAACTCTAACAAAATAGCTCCGCATGGGTGAGAACCACATCCTGTTGTTTCTAATTGTGGTCTGTCCCCTATTTTATTTTCAGATTTCGTAAGCGCTTTCTTCGTGGGAACTCAAATCGAGCCCGACAGACTCCTCTTCTTCACCCACACGCAGTCCCACTGTTTTAGCGATCACTTTAAAAATGACCCAGGTAGCCGCCCCAGTCCAAAGGATAGTCGCGGCAACACCAATAAACTGAACGCTAAATTGTTGCTCAATGCTCTCCAAACCTTCTGCAAATCCATAGCCACTGAATAAACGAAGGGAGGTTGATGAGAAAACACCCGCCATTAGCG
>JAALKB010000124.1 GCA_011088265.1 Gammaproteobacteria bacterium | reverse complement strand
TCTACCTCGACGTTACCTTTCCGCACCGGATCAGCGGCGATTGCGGTTTTTCCGCTCCAGGCCTCGTGGCCTCCTGAAATAAAACCCAGCCCTATCCAGTGTCCCATAACGGGTGAATGTGTGACCGCGGTGATCCAACCTTCGCCCAAACCGGATACCCTGTCTGGTTGACATAAAATGGCGCCTGCATTGAACGTTTTATCTCGATCCACTGGTTTAATGCCAACCAGCTGGGGCCGACCTTCCTTCATCATTTCTGGACGTTGGCGTAACGCACTGCCAATAAACAATTTTTTTGGTGATGCCATCTTTCCAAGTCCCGCGTCGTCAATGGTCACTCGACCGTCCAATTCTGCACCGGTAACGTGTCCTTTTTCGATTCGAAGCGCTCCCAACGCCTCAAGTCCGTACAAGCAGCCATCCAGAGGCTCTGACGCCCCCCAAAGCAAATCCATCATCGGCGAACCATAATCGGAAGGCACATAAGCCTCATAGGCCATTTCACCAGAAAAACTAATCCGTGCGATACGACAGGGTATTCCGCCTTTCAACGTAGTTTCAATAACTCCCATAAACGGGAAAACTTCGTCGGACATTACCGATGGATCTTCAACACAGGCAGAAAGTACTTCCCGGGATTTTGGACCCGCCACCGCGCAGCCTGCCCACTGCTCTGATACTGAGGTGACGTGAACCTTGAGATTCTGCCACCGGGTCTGAAATAGCTCTTCAAGAACAACCATTACCTTACCCGCATGAGCAGTGGTAGTGGTCATGAAGTAGTCGTTTTCATCCAGACGCCAGGTGGTACCATCGTCCATGACAAACCCATCGTCCCTTAACATAATGCCGTATCGCGCTTTACCAATTTTCAATTTCGCAAATGGATTAGTATAAATACGATTGAGAAATTCCGTTGCATCCGGGCCTTGAATTGCAATCTTTCCTAATGACGTCACATCACAAAGCCCCACGGTCTCCCGGACCGTTTCAGTTTCACGAATATACGCTTCGGTAAGCCCCTCTCCTTTACGGGCAAAATACCAGGGGCGGTGCCACAAACCGGCCATCTGCATAGTCCCACCATGAGCCAGATTCCAATTGTGCATCGGTGTACGACGCAGCGGCCGGAAATGTTCATCCACACCCCGTCCTCTTAACGCGCCGATTGAAACCGGGGTATAGGGCGGTCTAAAAGTAGTAGTACCAACTTCTGGAATCTCCTTGCCCAATGCTTCGGCCATCAAAGCCAAGCCAATAATGTTACCCATTTTCCCACCGTCGGTGGACATTCCCAGGGTAGTGTAGCGCTTCAGGTGTTCAACGGAAACGAAACCTTCACGGTGTGCTAATCGAACATCTTCAGCGGTAACATCATGTTGGGGATCAACGATGGACTTGAGTTTTTTACCCTTGACCTGAATTTCGTACACCGGTTTAATGGGCGTTTCCCACCCTCCTGCCTGGGGTGCGCTCTTCCTCGCACGGGTTTTTTTCCCGAGGGCCTTTATAGCCGTGGCGCCAGCAACCAACCCTGAGGTTTCGCAGTCGTCGGTATTCCAGATCCCCGCTGCGGAACCAGCTATGTAAACAGGCTCAGTGGTTTGTGGCCCCAGGAAACAGGCTTGCTCTGCATTCCAAACCGGCCTTACACCACGATGGGAAATCAAATTTACCACGGGCGACCAGCCGCCAGACACCAGCACTAAATCACAGGATTCCGACCCGCTCGACTTCCAACCATTCCCGCTGACACTAGCAATTTCCAGTCCAGTGGTCACGCGCATCCCCTTTACTTTTAATGCTGCGCTGTTAGTCCTAATGGCGACACCTGCGCTTCCAGTAGACTCCATTAGGCTCGCCGCTACCGACGCCCTTGCATCCAACAGTGAAACACTCGCTCCCGCATTACACAAATCCGTGGCGACTCCATAAGCTGAATCGTTGTTGGTTGCCACAACGACTTTTCGTCCGGGCAAAACACCATAACGATGCAGATAGGCATTCGCTGCTGCTGCGGTCATTACCCCAGGACGGTCATTGTTACCAAATGCATACTGACGTTCGAGGGCTCCGGTTGCCAAAATGGTGTATTTTGCTCTTAAGGTCCAAAAACGCTGTCGGGGCTGATGTTTATCGGGATTAGACAGATGATCAGTAACCCTTTCCAGTAATCCGGCCACGCCATAATCATATAAACCAAATGCTGTGGTTCGTGTCATGATCCTGACCCCGGCAGTTTTTGCCGCCTCGATCAGCTTTTCACGCTTCCCATCCGAGGCTTCGGATTGATTCAATAGGTCACCGCCCAACTCATGGTCCTGCTCAACAAGCAAAACATCCAGGCCAGCTTGAGCGGCAGTAGTTGCTGCTGACAATCCAGCGGGTCCCGAACCCACCACGAGGACATCGCAAAAACCATGGCCATGCTCATAGTGGTCTGGATCTGGCTCCCTGGAGGCGGTACCCATACCTGCGGCTTTTCGAATCAGTTTCTCATACTGCATCCAGATGCCGGTTCCCTTTCCCCATTCCATGGGCGGAATTCCCATGAAAGTCTTGTAATAAAAACCAGCAACAAAAAATCGACCAAACAGACTATTCACTTCACCCATGTCGAATCTGACATTAGGCCAGGCATTTTGCCCGGTGGCCACCAGACCGTTGTACAATTCCTGAGTGGTTGCCTTTACATTGGGGTCCCGACGGGCGCCTTCACCCACCGTGACAATTGCCCCGGACTCTTCTACTCCGGCAGACATAATTCCCCGGGGTCGGTGGTATTTGAAGCTTCGACCGAAGATCTGCTCACCGTTGGCCATTAGCGCAGAAGCGAGAGAATCACCGGGGTGACCGGTTAGTGTTTGTCCATCCCACTGAAAGCGAAGGGTTTTGGAACGATCAATTCGTCCCCCATCTGACAATCGTTTTCCGCTCATTATTCTTGCTCCCCCGCTTCACTGCCCGTATCTTTAGGTGCAGCGGTCAACGCACTGGCATACCCATTATGCGCAGGTCGAACTGATTTAATTTCATGGGTCATGGTATCCCTTTCGATAACCAGCCAGCTACGGCAACCATTAACATGGTGCCAGGTTTCAGACTGCATACCGCGGATGTTTTCCCGCAGAAAAACCGCTTCATGCCACTCTTCCACTGAGGCATCCAGCGCGGGATATTCAATGGATGCATCACTTCCGTAGGCAAACTCGCTATGGTCTCGCTCACCGCAAAAGGGACAATTAATTCTTATCATTTTCTTTCTCCCTTAACCATGCAGTTTGGGGTCAGGCCCCGCACCACGTTCATCAATGTTAATGCCTCGTTCGAACCGTTGAAGATTAAAATGCTCAATCTTCCTTCCCGCTCTATCATTGGCGATGAGATCCGCAAAATGCCACCCCGAAGCGGGGCTGGCCTTAAATCCACCGTAATTCCAACCGGCATTCAAATAGAGATTATCCACCGGTGTTTTGCAGATGAATGGAGAACCATCCATTGACATATCCATAACCCCAGACCAATGTCTTAGCAACCTGACCCGCCCCAAACAGGGCATGATGGAAGTCGCACATTCAGCCACGTCCTGCACAATAGGCAGATTACCCCGCTGAGCATAAGACTTATACCAGTCAAGATCGCCACCAAACACCATGCCACCTTTATCAGATTGGGAAATATAGAAGTGAGCACCACCTACCCCAAACACCACCACCTGGTCCAGAAGTGGTTTAAGGGGTTCAGAAACAAAGGCCTGTAGTTTATGGGTTTCGATGGGTAACTTTCCCAAACCCGCCATACCCCATAACCGGGAGGTATTACCCGCCACTGCAAAGCCCACCTTGCCGGCCTTAATAGTGCCTCGTGATGTTTCCAGTGAGGTGACTTTTCCACCATCCCTGTTAACACCGGTCACTTCACAGTTTTGAATAATATCGACTCCATGCTGATCCGCTCCCCGCGCATAACCCCAGGCCACCGCATCATGCCTTGCGGATCCAGCCCTACGCTGGACCGCCGCTCCCATGATTGGGAAACGCGCATTGTTGTAGTTCAAATGAGGAACCTCCCGCTTGAGGGTTTCCAAATCCCAGATCTCCGCATCCGTGCCCGTCAGACGCATGGTGTTATAGCGCCTGGCAGCACCATCCCTTGCAGCGGGGGTATGTAATAGTGAGATGTGGGACCGCTGGCTGAACATAACGTTGTAGTTCAGATCATGGCTAAGATTCTCCCAGAGTTGCAGGGAATGCTCATAAAAATCGCGGTTACCAGGCATCATATAGTTGGAACGCACGATGGTGGTGTTCCGTCCTGCATTACCACCGCCAAGCCAACCTTTTTCAACCACAGCAATGTTTTTCACACCGTGGTTTTTGGAAAGATAATAAGCGGTTGCCAAGCCGTGGAGACCCGCTCCCACAATGACAACATCGTATTCGGTTTTTGGTTCAGGGTCACGCCAGGCACGTCCCCAGTTTTTATGGCCCGAAAGACCATTCTTAAAAACGCTCCAAGCGGAGTAGCGAGTCATAGATGTGCTCCGATCTCGACGAATGAAAGCCCAGGCTCACGTCGTCTAAATTGATTGATTTGTTTCTTTCGACAAACATCAGAAAAACCAGCCCGAAACCGCTGACAGCAGTGAATCATATCGAAACTTCATGGGCTGTCAACATGAATTAGAGAAATATGGTCCTTAATTGGACTAATTTATAAAAGATAATCCGGATAATTACGATGAATTGGTATTGTTTTGGTTGTCGCGGTTACCCAGCATGCAGTTAGTACCATTAGCACAGGTATGTTTATTCCTATACGGTTTGAATCATCTAAGTGTTTTTCCATCGTTTCAGATGTCTTTTTCACAACCATTCTCCCAAGTAGATATACAATGGGTTTAGGATGTAACATCCCGGCTAAATAAATGCGATCCACTAGTAATAAATATCAGAGCTCCCACCAGCTCCCAAGGTAGAATCACGGAAAAAGATAGTCGGGGACATACTGTCCCGTCGAGAAAACGTGTCACATTCCTGACAGTGATGGATTATTTCCGAACAGATATCATCGAAAGTAAGGCATAAGAATATGAACATCCTGAGCCATAAGCAAATTGAGCAATATCACCAGCAGGGGTATTGTGCTCCGGTTGACATCATGCCCGAATCGGATGCCCAGGCTTTAAGAGATGAACTGGAACGTTGTGAGCGGGACTATCCGGAGCATATTCACGGAAAAAAAAGAAACAATACTCACCATTTTCTGAAGTTCATGGATAACATTGTTTTTCATCCACGAGTTGTGGGGGCAGTACAGGATATTCTCGGTCCTGATCTCTTACTTTATGGGTCAGTGCTGTTTATCAAGGAACCTGAGTCCGCTGGTTATGTTAGTTGGCATCAGGACGGAATCTACATGGGGCTTCAACCCCTTAACTTCATCACACCCTGGGTTGCGCTGACCCATAGCAACCCCACCAATGGCTGCATGAGCGTTATACCAGGAAGCCACAAAGATGCCATTCGTCAACATCACGATAGTTTTGGGGAGGACAATATCCTGACCCGGGGACAGAAAGTTGAAAATGTTAATGAAAATGACGCAGTTGATCTAATCCTAAAACCCGGGCAGATGTCGTTGCACCACCCTCAGCTGATCCACGGCTCCAAACCAAATCTCAGTCAGGATCGGCGAATTGGCATCGCCCTTCAGGCTTATATCACCCCGGACGTAAAACAGACCGTCGGAAAAGGGTATGCGCTCCACATTTCCGGCGAAGATAAATTCAACCACTTTCAAATGGCAACACGCCCGAAAGCTGATGCAAACCCCAACGACATTAAGTGGAGGAATTCTGTCGAGAAAGACTGGTCTGAAATTCTCTATAACGGAGCCAAAGTAACACGGGAATACTGAATACCAGCCAGGTCAACAATGATTAATCATCAGTTAGCACCTCTGAACCTATCTCCGATCATATTTCCTGGGCAGCCGCCGCAATGGCTTTGTCGGTTTGTCTCAGGTCTTCCTCCGTTAAAGCCAGTCCTGCATAGGTTTTCCCTGGAGACTTAAAAATGCCATGCTGCCTCAGTGCCTTGTTAAATAGCGCATTTTTCGCGGTATCCGCAGAGATGACATCCCGGTAGTTTTCCACTTTGTGACCAATAAAGATAACGTCAAACAGGGTTGGATGCCCCACGATTTCGTGGGCATGCCCCAACTCCGTCAAATGAGATGAAAATGAATCCATTACGGCCTGTCCGTTCGCCATCAGCTTTTCATAAGCCCCCGGACGACGGAGAATCTCCAGAGTTTTAAGACCCGCTACCGCCGCCACCGGATTGCCGGAAAGCGTGCCTAACTGCATAAGAAAACCCTCTTCGCCCACCTTACTCTTGTCAAAATGAGCCATGATATCTCCTCGTCCTACCACAGCGGCTGCAGGAAGTCCGCCACCAATCACTTTTCCCAGAGTACAAAGATCCGGGGTAACACCATAAAACTGTTGCGCACCGCCATAGGAAAACCGAAACCCCGTTACCACCTCATCGAAAATCAAAACAATGCCATGTTTATCACATTGCTCCCGTAGCATTTCAAGAAACCCCGGCGCAGGAGGCACAATTCTCTGCAAAGGTTCCACTATAATAGCGGCGATTTTATCGCCATGCTGATCGATCAATGACTGGGAGAAATCCGCATCATTAAACGGTGCAATAAGCATTTCATCCCTCACACTTTGAGGAATTCCTGCGGAGTCGGGCACTGCACGAGGAAAATCAATCAACTGTTTCGGTGCCAGACTCATTTGAGCTTCAGCCTACATACCTTGATATCCGCCTTCGAATTTCATAACCTTGTCCCGTCCTGTGAACGCTCGGGCAAGACGCATGGCATACATATCAGCCTCACCTCCCGTCGATACATAACGTAGTTGCTCCGCGCAAGGTACCGCCTGGCAGATTTCCTCAGAGAGTTCGATACCCGCCGAATTGTTAGCGAAGAAGGTCATTCCCTTATCGAGCTGAGCATGAACCGCTACCAGAACCTCAGGATGTCCATGCCCCAACAGCATCGGACCAGAACCAATCAAGTAGTCGATATATTCATTATTATCTTCATCCCAAACCCGGGAGCCTTGTCCCCTTTTGATCACCACACTCGGATCAAAGTTACCAAAACCACCGCCAGGCAAGACCTGTTTCGCTCGCTCGACCCAATGTTGTTGATCTTTGTTACTGGTCATTTTTTTATTCCAACTACTAATGGTTAATTTTATCTATTGATCTATTTCCAGGTGCAAATATTGGTATCCTGCTCTACTGATACACGGCAACCGGAGGACCCAGACTTTCATAATCCGGTTCCACACCCAGCCCGGGAGTATCACTGGCAAAGAGTTTTCCATCCCTGGTAGTAGGACCACCAATGCCCGTTGAGCGAGTGTTGTAATGGTGTAGATCCGTAGAATTGATAAGAAATTCTTCTGGGGTTGAAGCAGCGAAATGGGCAACTGTCGCAGTGGTGATCTCACCGCCCCAGGTATCTTCAGCCACCACCGGAATCCGGTTTTCAACCAAATAGTCCCGTATTTTTCTTGCTTTCGACAAACCACCCAGATTGGAAATTTTCAAACAACAGATTTCTGCACCATGATCCTCAACAATTCGATGGGCCATGGCCATACTGGTAAGACATTCATCCAGTTTCATGGGTAAATCAACGGATCGTCGAACCTGCTGGCATTCTTCATAGGTTTTACAGGGCTGCTCCAGAATATAGTCCAGATCCCGGGTCGCCCTCCCCACCCGTATGGCGTTATCCACACGCCATCCCTGGTTGGCATCTGCCATGGCTTTTTCGCCTGCTGCGAGTAAGGGAACCGTTTGTCTAATACGTTCAATGTCAGCAGCCCAGTCAGACCCTACTTTTATCTGAAACTGTCGGTATCCACTGTCCCGATGTTGCTGCATTTCCAGTTGGGTTTCCTCGATTGATTTTTGCGGTGCCACGCGATACATGGGCGCGCCATGGGTGAGTTTGCCGCCCAATAACATCCACACTGGCTGAGCAGTGACCTTACCCAGCAAGTCCCAGCAGGCTGCGATAAACGGGCTTTTGGCATATCCGTGCCCAAGCACCACGTGATCCATAAGGCGGTCGATTTTTTCAGTCTGTCTCGGGTCCTGTCCAATCAACACGGGAGTCATTAAGCGGGCAATGGCTTCAACACCTTCAGAGTGAGCTACCATGTAGTTTTCACCGCAGGGAGTGAATTCACCACACCCCGATAACCCTGTATCTGTTTCGATCACGACCACCGAAGAGTTGGCGACGGAAATCACGTTTCCCGCTCCCCAGACATATTCCCCGCCCACATAGGGCAATGGGGTTTTATAAACCGACAATCGGGTAATTTTCATTTCACTTTCCGATCCGCGTCATTCATCGAATTACCTGCTTTTAGTCGCCCCTGCTTACAAGGCCCAGGAAATCGCTGGGGCTAGGCCTGAGCCGGCAACCCCGATGATCGTCTTCACTTCGGTCCCGTCAACCATCTGTACGGGGGCGTTCACTCATAGGATCATACACTGCCTGCTCCAGAGCTTTTGCTTTTCGAGGCTCTCCCGCAATGACGACTTCAAGCTCTGTACCCGGTTCCGCTGCAAATGGTTTGATGTAGGCAAAGGCGAGAATCTTGCCCACGGTATGGCCATAGGCCACCGATGCGGTGGAGCCAACTACTTTGCCGTCAAGCAATACAGCCTCACCACCATGGCCATCTTCAAGATCGTTGGACTCAATTTCCAAATACGCACATATCCAGGGCAGCTCATCGTCCAGACTGGTTTGGGTTTCTGGCTTACCGACAAAATCCCCTTTGTCCATTTTCACAAAACGCATCACGCCCGCCTCAGGTAAGGTCACTTCATTGGTCAGTTCACCGGCACCATGAAATTTCTTTTCCATGCGCATGGCGTTCATGGCGAACGAACCATAGTTCACGATGCCATATTGCTCGCCTGCTTCCCATAACGCATCATAGATCGCCAGCATGTTTTCCTTCGGGCCGTGAATCTCCCACCCCAACTCGCCAGCATAGGACATGCGAAACGCCCAAACATCATGACCTGCAATGGCAATGGATTGAGCCGACATCCAGCGAAAACTGCCGTTGTCCAATCCTGCATCAGTGCAGGCTTTAAGAACGTCCCGGGTTTTGGGGCCATTAATGGTCATCGCCGCCCATTCGTCAGATCGTTTTATGACGTTAACCTGCTCACCGTCTATTCTCTGATTCAAGTGGTCAAGCAATCGCTGCTCAAAGAACATGGCACACACCAGATAGAAGCGATCTTCATCCAATCTCACAATAGTCAACTCCACCTCAATTCGCCCCCGACGATTCAGTAAATGGGTCAAAATAATTCCCCCCACTTTCTTCGGCAAACGATTCGCTACCAGACCATCAAGAAAATCATGGGTTCCTAGGCCAGACACTTCAATTTTGGTAAACGCGGTAATGTCCATTATTCCTACGCGTTCTCGGACCGCCTTAACCTCAACACCCACCATATCGTGAATCACATTTCGCTTAAACGAATAGTGATCACATTGCTCCACGCCATCGCGGGCAAACCAACGCGGGCGCTCGTGTCCATAAACCTCTTCAAAAACCGCGCCCCGATCTTTTAGTCGCTCATAAAGAGGACTGGGTTTGACCGGTCTTCCCTCATGACGATTGAAGTGAGGAAATGGGATTTCGTGCCGTAAACAATAATCTTCTTTAGCTTTAACGACCTGCCACTCTTTGGTGGCATAAGCCCCGAACCGTCGCGGATCGAATTCATGCATGGAAATATCCGCCGCACCATGTACCATCCAACGGGCTAATTCCCGGGATAGGCCTGGACCCCAACCGATGCCAATCTGGGTTCCACAACAGCACCAGTAATTCTGTACCCCTGGAGCCGGACCAATCAAAGGATTACCATCTGGCGGATGGGAGATGGCGCCGTGTACTTCACGCTTTATTCCAAGCTCCGCAAAAATGGGCATTCGACCCAAGGCGTTCTCAAGCCAGGGCATTACCCGATCATAATCTGCCTCGAATAATTCATTTTCCGCTTCCCAGGGACAATAATCCGTCCACACAGCATTGGGGTTTTCTTTTTCATAAATACCGATCAATCCGGATTTTTGTTCCATACGGACATAACCCGACACTAATTTGTCATCACGAATCACCGGCAGCTCTTTATCCAGCTCCAGAAACTCTGGCACCGTGTCGGTGATGAAATAGTGGTGGGTCATGGAGGTCATCGGCAATTGAAGCCCGGACCATTCTCCCATTTGCCTGGCGTAGGTTCCTCCAGCATTCACCACATGTTCGCATACAATGTCTCCTGCTTCGGTACTCACCTTCCACTCTCCGGAAGACAACTGGCTGATATCCGTAGCCCGACATCGGCGGATAATTTTCACGCCAAGCTGCCGGGCACCGAATGCCATGGCTTGAGTCACACCGGAAGGATCAACATGGCCATCATCCGGGGTATAAAGCGCACCTTTTACTCCTTCCAGATTATAAAAAGGGTGAATGGTGGCAATAAAACCGGGGTCCACCAATTCGATATTAAAACCCAGAGAGCGGCCGACACTAAGTGTATGGCGCAGCCAATCCATTTCATCCTCGGTATAGGCAATACGAAACGAGCCACACCCATGCCAGGTGACGGACTGGCCGGTTTCTTTTTCCAATGCACCGGAATACAGTCCAATGTTGTAATCGACACATTTGCCTAAACCAAAGCTGGAGGTAGAATGGGTAATTTGCCCCGCGGCATGCCAGGTAGACCCCGACGTCAGCTCCGATTTCTCCAGCAATACCACATCCGTCCAGCCCTCATGGGCCAGGTGGTAGGCCAATCCACAACCCATAATGCCGCCGCCCACAATCACAACCCGGGCGGTTTGGGGTAATTTTGGCTCAATTTTTTCTTTTGACACGAATCTGCTCCTTCAAAGCGATAAAGTTTGGGTATACAATAATAGTACAGATGTACCATTGTCAATCAAAAATCGTATGAACGAACCACATAGTGAATCACTCAGGGACCAAAACCCCGGGGATGTGCTGAACATGCTCATTGGGAAACTTGACGTACTGACACCAGAGATCCGTAAAGCGGCGGAGTACGTAGTGGAAAACCCTAACGAGGTAGGGATCTCATCGATTCGTGAAATCGCCCATTACG
>JAALKB010000123.1 GCA_011088265.1 Gammaproteobacteria bacterium | reverse complement strand
GATGATAGAACCATCTCCTGCCTTGAATTCAGTGAGTTTTGCTAACCGCGGGGTAGGTATGGACCCAAGAAAATGCTGGGCGAAAGTAGGAATATTGGGACCCGATAACCGGGCAATACTTACTCCCCCCCTCCCTGGTGGGGTTGCAATGGCAACAATATCATCACCATTACACAAGGAATGCATCAGATCACCCATACTCTCTCTCCAGAGAGACCAGTCTGAGTGATCAAAAGGAAGTTATTGATATTTTTTTGTAATGTAGTATTGCTGCGCAATGGACAAAATATTATTCACTACCCAATAAAGTACCAAACCGGCTGGGAACCAGAGGAAAAATACCGTAAAAACAATGGGCATGGCTAACATGATCTTTTTTTGAATTGGATCCACTGGAGAGGGATTAAGAAAATGTTGGGCTAGCATTGATGCTCCCATAATAACCGGCAGAACAAAATAGGGATCAGGCAACGACAGATCATTTAACCAGAGCATAAAACTGGCCTGTCTTAACTCTACACTTTCCAGCAATACCCAGTAAAGCGCCATAAATACCGGAATTTGAACCAGAATCGGTAGACATCCACCGGCAGGGTTTACCTTTTCAGTTTTATAAAGTTTCATCATTTCCTGTTGAAACTTCTGTTTGTCGTCACTGTATCGCTCTTTAAGCGTTTGCAGACGGGGTTGCAATCTCTTCATTTTCGCCATGGACTTGTAGCTGGCAGCCGACAATGGATAGAAAATTGCTTTTACCAGGACAGTTAACAAAACGATTGACCAACCCCAGTTTTTCACGAAGTCGTGAATATGGGTTAATAGCCAGAACAGGGGATCTGACACCGGGGTCAGAAAGCCATAGTCCACAGTCAACGTTAAACCTTCTGCGCCCTGTTTTTCCAGTCGCGCCTGCTCCTTGGGCCCGACAAATACTGATGTTTTCACTTCACCCTGGCTACCGGCAGCAATTGTCACAGGTTGTGTGGTTTTGTATCCCACTCGATACTCCGGGTTCAGCTTATTGGTGACACCGGTATAAAATTGATAACTGTCAGAGCCACCTGGTAACCAGGATGCCACAAAATAGTGCTGCAACATGGCAACCCATCCAGAAGGGGTGGTGACATTGAGGTTACTCTCCTGCATGGTTTCGTAATCAATCTTGTCATACTTTTCTTCCTTGGTATAAATCGCTGCCCCATTAAAACTCGGTAGCCTTCCGAGGAAACCCATTGATCCTTCCTGCTGAATCTCAGTTTGTCTTAACTGACCATAGGCGTATCCGTCCCATTGGGTAGCGCTTCGGTTATCCACTTTAAAATCCACTTCTATGCGGTAACTGTTACGGGTGAAAGTAAATACCTTTTGATAAACCACGTTATCCGGAGCAGTCCAGTTCAAAATGACTTCCAGCGAATTTTCGTCGCCCATCACGTATTGCAATGTATCCGTTGCGAATTCGACATTGTGATTGGGGTAATCTCGCCCATTACCGATTAGTCCATTTTGCGCGACGAACAGCCCGCCAGGGTCGCGATGCATCAGAACAAACGGTTGGTCAGGAGCATCCACACTAACCGGATGTTTCTTTAGCTCAACACGAATAAGGTCCCCTCCTCTGGTGTCAATCCGGGCATTAATTAGATCAGTGCTAACGCTAATAATCTGACCATCCGTTGAGACCTCGTCCGGAACATTCTCAACTTCGAGACCTCCCTCATTGGAAGCCTGTGTAGTAGTCGGAGCATTCGGGACATCATCCATCGTATCACTGTCGGAGTTCTCCCCCACACTCAGACCGCCTTCAGAAGTAGCAAGGGACTCCCCAACACCCCGGGTATGTCGTTGTTCAAACTCCATCCACGATTGCCAAATCATGACCAGTACCAGGGCAAGCGCGCCGAACAGAATAACTCGTTGTGTTTGCATCTAATTTTCGTCTACTAATGTAATGATCTGTTTTTAATGGTCAGCTTTCCTGCTGATCCAATCGCTTTGGAGGAACAGGATCGTAACCACCTTCGTTCCAGGGATGGCAGCGACCTATTCTTCGCATAGATAACCACGTACCACGAATAACGCCATGAACTTCAATTGATTCAATTGCATAGCTCGAACAAACTGGAAGAAATCGGCAGTTATTACCAATAAATGGACTTAAACAAAGTTTATATAACTTTATAAATGCGATGATTGGGTTTTGCATGTTTTATTTGCTCGATGCCACAACTTTCGCAACTCATGACTTAGTGTGGGACTTTCCTGATCAGCGCAACCCACTTTAGCGACCACCACAAAATCCATCTTTGCAAGTTCCCACTGCATCCGCCGGAATGCCTCCCTGGATTGTCGTTTTATCCGGTTTCGTTCGACCGCCTTTTTACTAACCCGTTTGGACACTGCCAAACCAATTCTCGGGTGAGCTAAGCCGTTCAGAGCTGTATAGACGCTAAAAAACCTCCCGTGGAAGGCTTTTCGGTTTTTAAACACGCTGCTGAACTGGCTACCATTTAGCAACCTTAAACGGCGACCGAACCTAGCCGCTGGTTGCGGCATAGAGGAATCAGCACCAAATGGCAGTAGTTTATGCGCTTAGACGAGCGCGACCTTTCGCTCGACGGGCATTAATAACTGCACGTCCACCACGGGTTCGCATACGCTCACGAAAACCGTGTGTTCTTTTGCGTTTGATTTCGCTAGGTTGAAAAGTACGTTTCATGGTTTCTATCCAGTACCGTCAAAGGGCAGCGGAATCTAACTTGTTTACCTGAAAATTTCAAGCAAATTAGATGTTTCGTCTGGAATCAGACTCAAAAAAAGAAATTCAACCGCTTGAGATTTATTTCCAGCGTAGTACGTCTTTGTATTTATCGAGTATATTCATCGATATTCGACAGTTGACATCGGTTGCTCGAAGTTATGCCAGTTCAGGCGCAACAGTCCAGCACCCACACTATTCCACTGCAGCTAGCGGCGCATTCTGGAAACCCTGGCGGGAACGCCGATGGAAATACTTCTACCCGGACAATCTTTGGTCACCACAGCACCCGCAGCCACAACGGCTCCATCTTCTACTGTAACTCCGTCCATTACCATTACCCTCGCACCTAACCAAACGTCATCCCCGATGACGACTCCTCCTTTTCCTTCATAGTCATAGTTCTGTGCCATGGGTCCAGATACTCCGTCCGTATAATAACTGCCACCTCCAATCACATAAGTGTATGCCGCAAAAATACAATCCTTACCAATATTCACAGAACTCGTCGCAGAGACAATACAATTAAAACCGAGATTTGACCTTTCGTCTATTCGAATGGTGCCATCTTTATTACTAATTATTGCGTTTCTGCCGATGAAGACATCGTCTGCAATGGTAATACCCCCACCTTTTTTCCCTTTGGCATCCAACATTACATTTTCATCTATCACCACATTATCACCGATAGAGATTTTATGCGGATACCTTAAGGTAACATTGGGGCCAAATATCACTCCATGACCACAACTTCCGAGCAGCTTTGGATAAAAGGTTTTTCTTAGGGCCAATCCCAGCGCACCCGGGACCCACGAGCAGAATAGGGTAATAAACTCGAATGCGATTAGTCGGAGATAACTTCGTTTGCCCACAATCAAGTCCATATATTGTTTCACGGCCCCTTCCCCAGCCCCTCCGTCTTCATTCTCAATCTTAAACTTTTTACCCAAAATCGAATCCGCGTTTTTGTCCGATATCAGCATCAAACAATCGTTAAAAGTATAGCCTGACTCAATAAATCCATCCAGAAGCAAATCCAACTACTCGCCTGAGCGTGATTGTTGTTCCTGGGTTGGCGCTGATAATTAAAGAGTTTAGACTGTTGATCGTATAAGAATAATAGATTTACGGGGTGTTCTAAAATACAAATAAGGCGCAGTTGTAAATATAAGCGAGGAGATAAGGTAAAGGGACGTGCCTTTTCTTCGTCCTGACATTTTACTCTAGCAATTTCCAGGCGCCTTCGAGATAGTTTCTCTTCATCTCCCTGAATTTTCCACTCCCACATAGCCAAAACACAAAGCTAAAATACAAGGCCAAAATAACTCTTTATCACCTAAGCATGGCTTTTCATGGAGAGGACTTTAGAGCAATCAGTTCGAGCTGCGTATAGTTTGCTTATCCCAACCTGTGTAAAATCGAGCTGTTTATAGCCCCTTTCGGTAATCCGATTCTCACTCCAGCATCCCTCTCACTATGCCATCTGCACCCGATTTCACTGATACTGAGATTCACCAGATACGGGAATTACTCACCAGATATTATGGACGGGACGTGGAAATACAACTGTCTCGTAATCACTCAATTCTGGGCGCTAATTCCCCAGGTTCCTCCATCAATGCTGCGTCTTACCACACGGTATTCTGGCATGAGAATGACGTTAACTTCCTAATACTAAAAAGTGATTTACTTGAATACCGACCGCGTTTTTTTTCTAATCCTCACGATCAGCACAACACCGGAGTAGAAACATATAACGATCTTGCAAAGTGCGTTGATGCAATACTAACGGTCCAGGCAGATCATGTTAACAGTCCAAATAACGAACATTGATATTAGGGAGCTGTAAAAGTCGTGAACGGCCGGCCTGGACAAAAAAGCCCGTCTCATATTGATTCTGTTTCTACCTTCCACCGGGATTAGAAATAGATCACTAGCATAACTTCTTCGGTTAACCATAAAGCCAAAACCGTATAACAAAATAACCAAATAGACCCCAGACAAAAAGCTCGATGAATAAAAGGAAAAACGCATTTTATGCCCAGTCCGGCGGGGTAACCGCCGTAATCAATGCATCCGCCGCTGGTTTAATCGAAACAGCACGCAGCAAACCCGAAAAAATAGGTAAAATTTATGCCGGTAGAAACGGAATCATCGGCGCCTTAACAGAAGATCTAATTGATACATCGAAAGAATCTGCCGCCGCAATACGCAAACTTCGGCATACTCCAGCGGGAGCATTCGGTTCCTGCCGATACAAGCTTAAGAGCATCGAGGAAAATAGAAAACAATATGAGCGTCTGATCGAAGTTTTCGCCGCCCACGATATCGGATATTTCTTCTATAACGGCGGTGGTGACTCTGCGGATACCTGTCTAAAAGTGTCCCAGCTCTCGAAGAAGATGAAATACCCCATTCAGGCAATACACATCCCCAAAACCGTGGATAATGATCTGCCCATTACCGATAACTGTCCAGGTTTTGGTTCAGTGGCCAAATACATCGCAACATCAACCAGAGAAGCCAGTTTCGATGTGGCCTCAATGGCAAAAACGTCAACTAAAGTATTCATATTGGAAGTAATGGGGCGTCATGCTGGCTGGATAGCCGCTGCGGGAGCAATGGCATCAGACGCCGCAACAGAAATTCCCATTATCGTGTTATTTCCTGAAGTCCCATTCAACCGGAAAAACTTCATGGCTGAAGTTAAACGTAAAGTTAGTGAATTTGGTTATGTATCTGTGGTTGTTTCAGAAGGGGCAAAAGGAAAAGACGGCAAATTTCTTTCTGACCAGGGTTTGGTAGATGCATTCGGTCATGCCCAGCTGGGAGGAGTTGCTCCGGTTGTTGCAAATATGATTAAGCAGGATCTGGGATATAAATACCACTGGGCTGTGGCAGATTACTTGCAACGCGCAGCTAGACACATTGCTTCGAAAACAGATGTGGAACAGGCATATGCTCTTGGTAAAGCTGCTGTCCAACTGGCATTAAAAGGTGAAAATGCCATCATGCCCACCATCGTAAGAACCAGCAACTCTCTCTATCGTTGGAAAATCGGCACGACCAAACTGAATCGAGTCGCAAATGTGGAAAAAATGATGCCAAAAAACTTCATCACCAAAGATGGATTCGGTATTACACCCAAGTGTAGAGAGTATTTAGGGCCACTCATGAAAGGAGAAGACTACCCACCTTTCAAAAATGGTTTGCCGGACTATGTGAGACTAAAAAATATTTCCGTAAAAAAACGAGTAAACACAGAATTCAAACTGTAAATATAAATATTAATTTAAAAATGTCCGGTCCAGCAAAAGGGAGCATAACTAAAGCTGCATCATGCGCTACATTATTCATTAATAGTCTCCCTAATTTGCTAGCAATCTCCTGGGGTTATCCGATAACTACATAGCATGGAACCATAGCATAGGACACAAGGAAGAAGAGGCCCCAGCTAGTTATAGCCGGTTATTTGTCTAAGCCGTATTAGAGGGGGAGAGAAAGAGAGGGAAAAGCTGTGCCGCCAAACCGACGGCACAGCCCATATCTTAAACTACATCACCTTAAAACTACGTCTTAATAACTAAACGCTCAGCAAAGGCGCGATTACCAGGCTCACAATCGCCATCACGTTAATAAGGATATTCATCGCAGGACCAGAGGTATCCTTAAATGGATCACCAACAGTATCGCCCACTACCGTAGCAGCGTGGACATCTGAACCTTTACCTCCGAAGTTTCCTTTTTCAACAAACTTCTTGGCATTGTCCCAGGCACCGCCGGCATTTGCCATGGTCAACGCCATCAATACACAACCCAGTAGAGCGCCCGCTAGCATGCCACCCAGAGTCGTTGCGCCCAAAGTAAAACCAACCAATGCAGGAGCAGCGACTGCCAGAACGCCGGGCAAAACCATGCGCTTTAATGCAGCACGTGTTGCAATATCAACACAACGATCAGAATCAGGGGCTGCTGTTCCTTCCATCAAACCAGGAATTTCACGAAACTGTCGACGAATTTCGTGGATCATATCGAAGGCAGCACTACCTACAGCTTTCATGGTAATACTCGATACCAGAAGAGGAAAAATGCCACCAATAAACATACCCGCAAGCACTTTCGGATCGCTGATCCTCAGAATAAAGTCTGGATTCAGATGAGATACGGTTTCAATATAGGCAGAGATAATGGCCAGGGCCGCCAGCGCAGCAGCGCCGATCGCAAACCCTTTACCAATAGCTGCTGTGGTGTTTCCAAGCTCATCCAGGGAATCAGTAATTTCCCGAACTTCTTTACCCAGACCCGCCATTTCAGCAATACCACCCGCATTATCAGCCACTGGTCCGTATGCATCGATAGCCATGGTAATTCCCACTGTCGCTAGCATACCTACGGCAGCAATACCCACGCCATAAAGTCCTGATAGCTCACTGGAACCAAGAATGATTCCACTGATAATCACCAAAGGAACAACCACGGACTCCATACCCACAGAGAGACCTGAAATTAGAACCGTGGCAGCGCCAGTTTCACCACTTTTCGCAATATCACGTACCGGTTTACCACCAGTATAATATTCCGTAATCAATCCGATACCTATTCCGCCTGCCGCTCCCAGCACAACCGTCCACCATACATTCACACTGACCTGCATATATTTGATCAGGAAAAAGGCCGCAACAGCAAAAATAAGCGCCGCACCAATGGTACCAATTCGAAGCGCAAGTTCTGGGGATTTGGAAGCATTCATTTTGACAATCAAAATACCCAAAACCGAGGAAAGAAGTCCCACAGAAGCCAGAGCGAGAGGCAATGCCATCAGGGAATTTTGGGTACCCAACAGCGCCAGCGTAGTAGCAGGCAGGGTCGCCGCAATTGCTATGGAAGCGATCATGGAACCACAATATGATTCGAAGATGTCCGAGCCCATACCCGCAACGTCACCGACGTTATCCCCAACGTTGTCGGCAATAACCCCAGGATTTCTTGGATCATCCTCAGGAATTCCTGCTTCAACCTTGCCAACCAGGTCAGCACCCACATCGGCACTCTTTGTAAAAATACCACCGCCGACTCTGGAAAACAGAGCGACCGAAGAAGCTCCCATTCCAAAACCATGAATGACATGAGCTGTGTGCGGATCACTGCCAAAGAAATAGTAAAGAATACCCAGCCCTAGTAACCCCATTGCGGCAACGCTCATTCCCATAACCGAACCACCAAAGAATGCTACCGTTAACGCACCTGACGCCCCACCATCGCGAGCAGCTGTGGTGGTTCGGACATTAGCATTGGTCGCGGCGTACATACCGATATATCCCGCAGTCGCTGAGCAGACAGCACCTAAAAGAAAGGAATACATGGTATTGATGCCTAGATCAGAAATCAGAATCAGAACAGCCACTACTGCGACAAAAATAGCCAGATATCCGTATTCACGACGCATAAATACCATGGCGCCACGATGAATCTGGTCGCCAATTTCGGCGACTTTGCCTTCGCCAGCAGGGAACTTCTGGATCATTCTGTATACCAACCAGGCAACAAAAAGCCCAAACAAGCCTAATAAAACAGGAATCACAGGGTTCATAGATTTACTCCAATTAAAACAAAATACCAGTTAAAAAATAAACGCGGGACTATAGCCTCGAATCCGGGAGATAGCAATAAAAAGCACTACATCAAGGCAAAGTTTTAATTATGACATTGGCATTGAGAAACGCTGATTAATACCTGATCGATGAGAGATTATTTATGAGAACGATTATGGGGAAATCTGGCTACTTTACTACCGACGAATCGATCGATTTTATTCCCTACCCAGAAGAGGAGATACCGAACCTATTTTTTGGTTTTTTTCGCCCTGGGGTGAGCTTTATCATAGACTTTGGCCAGGTGTTGAAAATCAAGGTGGGTATAAATTTGTGTCGTGGATATATCGGAATGGCCTAGCAATTCCTGAACAGCGCGCAAATCTCCGCTTGATTCAAGCAAATGACTGGCAAAAGAATGACGCAGCATATGCGGATGCAGTCGTCGATCAAACCCCTGTTTCTTCCCCCATGCATCCACTCTTAATTGTATACCTCTAACGCTAATCCGTTCTCCCGACTGGTTAACAAATAGCGCCGGCTCCCCATTTCCTGCGAGCTCCCCCCGTCTTTCCAGCCATATACGCAAGACCTCCATTGCCTTGTATCCGATAGGAACCAATCGTTGTTTATTTCCTTTACCCGTCACATGGACCTGGGCTTGCTGGTAGTCGATACTGCCCATGTCCAATGAGACTAGCTCGGATAATCTCAGACCAGAAGAATAGAATAATTCCATTACCGCATGATCACGAATTGACAAAATAGTACCATCGTGTTGATCGAGTAAGGAGCTCAACTCATCAACACTAATCGTCTCCGGTAACTTCTTGGGGGCTCTTGGGGCACTAACACCATCGAACGGATTGATACTCAGCACACCCCGAGCAATCAAAAACCGGTAAAGTGAACGAGCGGAGGACAACGCGCGTTGGATACTCGTAGCAGAAAGCCCTTTCTGTCGCATTCTCGCAGGGAACATTCGGGCCTTTTTCATTGAGACATCTTCCCAACAATCAATACCACTGGCTTTCAAAAAAACCATTAAGTCGGATAAGTCCCGCTGATAAGCCTCAATGGTATTAAGCGATAACCTACGTTCACGTTCCAAACCATGGATGTATTCATCAAACCACTTTTGCAGCTCGCAGTGGGGCACCGATGAGTCTCCTTTCTGGTTAGTCAGTCAGATCCGGTTGCAGATAGGCGCTCGAAAGCAACGCTAACTGATCCAGAAACATGACTCCAAAACCCGGCTTAAATCGATCCTGGTCTATTGATCCTATCACCATTACTCCTTTTATTTTCTCCTCAAAAGACAGGGGCAAAAAGGCACATGATCGAATTTTTTTTTCTGATTGACCAAAAATCGAAACGATCAGAGCTGATGCCAGCCGATCATCACAAATACTGCCACGATGAGCTACTCGTTGACTTAGAAAAGAATAGTCAACCTTTGACTCAGGATTATTTTCATTTTTCTCCAGAATAATGGAAATCCTATCCACAATAAACAATTCGATAATCAACTCAATTAGTTTCTCTGATGATTGTCCGGCTTTCTCATGCTGATGGGAAATCAGACGGGCTGAAAGATTATGTAAGCCTTGCTCAAGTTGCAGATTAGCCTTGGCACTGTCCATGATGATATCGAGCCTGGTTTGCTGTTCGTATTCTCTATCTTTAAGCACCTGCAACTGCCTTTGGTGAAAAGACGGAGTCTCCGAATGCTTGCTGAAATCCATGTCCGCCAGCAACTCAGGATAGTGAACAAAGAAGTCTGGATTCGCTTTCAGATAATCTACTACTTCCTGCACTTTAGACATATCGAAAAATACCGCTTTTTTGTGATTTCATTTTAAAAATATTGAATACTCAGGATAAAAAAATACCCTGGCTTAAGGGAAGGACATCGGCGACAATGTCAAAATGCCGTCAATCCGGAAGTTCTATGCTACCAGTAAATACTTTTTCGGCTGACCCTGTGAGATATACCGAATGGAGTAGTTCATTTTCTGTCCCATCTCCATCCCATTGGACCATCGCATCCCCCCCGGGCAAGGAAACTCTCACCTCCGAATCCAGCAACCCCATTCTAATACCACTCACTACAGCTGCTGTTGCACCACTCCCACATCCAAGTGTTTCCCCAGCCCCACGCTCATATACCCGCAACCGAATATGACTTCTAGACACCACTTCCATGAAACCAACATTTACGCGCTCAGGAAAACACTCATGGGATTCAATGATTGGACCGATATTCTCCACATCCGTTGTTTCCACATCTTTAACAACACAGATTGCATGGGGATTTCCCACCGCCAATGCACCGATCTCAAACACCCCAAGAACTGTTTGAAGCGAATAGGAAATCGACTCCATAGAAGTCCTAAATGGAATTAGCGAAGGTGTAAAAACCGGCTTCCCCATATCCACTGTGACGGTATCGTCATCGTTCAAACATAACGTCATCGATGAAGTCATGGTGTATACCGGAATATCCCGTAATTCAGTCAGTCCCTCGTCCACAAGAAACCGTGCAAAACAGCGAGCTCCATTACCACATTGCCCAACTTCGCTACCATCACGATTAAATATGCGATATCGGAAGCCAGTCTTGTTATGATGCGGCCTCTCAGCAAGCAGAATCTGATCACAGCCAATCCCAAAGTGTCTGTCGCCAATTTTTTCGGCCAGCGCCCCGGACATTTGGATAGCATTAGATACCCCATTAAGCATCACAAAATCATTGCCTAAGGACTGCATCTTTGTGAACGGATAACGCATAATCGCCCGTTGAAATTATTTGGATTAAGTAACCACTTTTTTTGCCACCCTGAAAAGACGTATCGGCCAGATACCAATTAGTCCGTCCTGAAAAAAGGCGCGATGTCGTTAGCGATCATGCGTCATTTTC
>JAALKB010000122.1 GCA_011088265.1 Gammaproteobacteria bacterium | reverse complement strand
TGGTTAGTACTTCGGAGCCTCCAAACCTTAATCATTGTTATCGAAAAACAGGAGATTCATGCTCGCTCGATTTATACCGACTTGCAGCGAGGTAATGGAGTTTTGGAGATCAGCTAATCAACTATCGCTAAATCCAGGTCAACAAAATTACGTATTTTGATCTACATTCACTACCGAACTCCGATGTCTTTTCAATATAGGAAATACTATTTTCGGATGTTTTGTCAGAGCGCCCTTGTCAGAGCGAGGGTTTCTTTTTTTGTCTGCGTTTTATGTCTACTTTGTCAGTAACCCAGTGAAGCAAATTAGTAGTGATTCAAACAAGAGGGTCCTTGAGAGAGGTTATTTGCGTATGTTCTTTCCATCTCTGAATTCGGTGGCATTATCCCGTTTAGCATTTTTGCTGGTTTTTGTATTGGCCAATGCAAAAGCCGAATCAGTAATTGGTACTGTGTCCTTTTCGACAGGTGACGTGACAATTGAGATGGAGGGGACATCTCGTATTGCAAGAACAGGAGGTTTGATTTACGAACAGGATAAGGTGGTGGCTCAAATGGTTACGTCGTGCTCAAGATGATTGACGGTGGCAAATTCACTTTACGGCCTGATTCTGTGCTGACTTTTGAGGAATACCGTAAGGAAAGCAATGATGAGTCAACGGTACTGCACCTTCTAAAGGGGGGATTGAAGGCGATTACTGGTCAGATCTCCAAGAGCGTGCCTGAGTCTTTCTTATTAAAGACCCCGGCTGGAAGCATCGGTGTAAGAGGCACTGAGTTCGTTTCCAGGCTCTGTGGTGAAGATTGTCGAGAGGAAGAGGGACAATATGAGAACGAGGAGCCCTGGGGCGTTGATGTAGGTTCCGATTCAATTGAGCGTATTCAAAATCTTCTGCCGAATGGTATGTATACCCTGGTTGTGGAAGGCGTAATTTTTATGACTCGTTGTGAGGATGCACTAGCTAATTGCGAATCCATTGAGGTTGAATTAGGCCAGTCCGGATATAGTGGCCTCGCCGGACTTGTCAGACTAAAAAAAGCACCACGATTTCTGGTTCATGAGCTCAACGCTAACGGAGAGAGCAAGGACAGTGCTTCAGTGCTCCCTGGTAAAGAATCAGATAGGAGCAATAACATAAGTAAGGATGATGAAGCCGCTACTGCTAATAATCCTGGAAGCTCTGAGTTAGGCGAAAATGGTGATGACAGTGCCGGCGTAGAGGGAAGCTCAGGACAAAATGGTGGTACTACTGGAAATAACGGCAATGGAGGCGGCAATGGAGGCGGCAATGGAGGCGGCAATGGAGGCGGCAATGGAGGTGGCAATGGAGGTGGCAATGACGTTAACGGCTAATGTAATGGCCATCCACTGTTATTTAGTAAGTCATAATTTGCGATGATGATCCGTCTCAGTAGTTTGATCTGATTCGATCATTGATAATAGTGCTGGGATCGGTTATTGTGTCGCCAACAGGTTACGAACTGTCGCTATATTCTGTATAATTGCCCTGAATTTACAGCGGTGTACAATCGATTTGTTTGTGACTTAAAATAATATTGGTTTGTACATGATGAGTAGGATTTCTGGTTTGGTTTTCTTTCTCACTGTCGTTCTTTTAACCGTTGAGAACAGGACAAAAGGTGATTACAAATCTGGACTTATTCCAAAACTTTTTGTTTGTTGTTTTTTTTGAACTTGGTTTTCCATTCATCAGTTTATTTGCGCGATTATCATTGTAAATGACATTAATTATGTTTAGAGTGCCAGTTGGAATTTGAGCAGTATTCCAGAATTTTTCGTAGTAACAAAATTAGTGAATGTTGACTGGAAAGTAGTGATTTTTGATTCGTCTTCTCACTTTTTTGCGTCTGATTTTCTTTCCCTTGTGAAATCTTCCCGTGAGCGATATTTTGGATTCGGCCTAACGAGCGTTCCAGTAGTTTTAGTAATATTTTTAAATTGTAAGAGGTAAATATGGTCCAATCGACCGAGTATTCATCAACCCAACCCAGTGGGCTGTCCGATGGGCTATCCGAATGGCAGGCGCTTGCTGAGAGGGAGCTAAAAGGCAGGGTTGTGAGCGATCTGGACTGGCAAACTCCAGAAGGGATTGCTATCAAACCTTTGTATACTGCTGCTGATTTGGCTCGTTTGGGATGTGTCAACACCATGCCCGGTCTTGAGCCATTTACCCGGGGGCCCAAGGCAACGATGTACGCCGGTCGTCCCTGGACAATTCGGCAATACGCCGGTTTTTCGACCGCAGAAGAATCCAACTCTTTTTATAGAAAGAACCTTGCTGCTGGGCAGGCTGGTCTGTCTGTGGCATTTGATTTAGCAACACACCGAGGCTATGACTCGGACCATCCCCGAGTTGAGGGAGACGTTGGAAAAGCGGGAGTGGCGATTGACACAGTGGAAGACATGAAAATTCTCTTCGATCAGATTCCACTGGACAGAATGTCGGTTTCAATGACAATGAATGGGGCAGTTTTGCCGATTATGGCAATGTATATCGTTGCTGCACAGGAGCAGGGTGTGGATCAGGCCTCTTTGTCTGGTACTTTGCAGAACGATATCCTAAAAGAGTTTATGGTTAGGAACACGTATATCTACCCGCCCAAACCCTCTATGAGAATTGTGTCGGATATCATTGGATATACTGCTTCAAAAATGCCCAGATTCAATCCTATTTCTATTTCTGGTTATCACATGCAGGAAGCGGGAGCCACCATTGTTCAGGAACTCGCATATACACTGGCTGATGGAGTGGAATATGTTCGAACGGCGATAGAGGGTGGATTGGATGTTGATCAGTTCGCACCCAGGTTGTCGTTCTTTTTCGCAATAGGCATGAATTTTTTTATGGAAATTGCCAAGCTCAGGGCTGCCCGTACACTTTGGTCGAAGCTAATGGAAAAACATTTTTCTCCCACTGATCCAAAATCAAAAATGCTTCGTACTCATTGTCAGACATCAGGGGTTAGCCTGACAAGCCTGGACCCTTATAACAATATCATGCGCACCACTATTGAAGCCATGGCAGCGGTATTGGGCGGAACTCAGTCACTGCATACTAACTCCTTCGATGAAGCATTGGCATTGCCCACGGAAAACTCTGCCCGGATATCCAGAAATACTCAGTTGGTTCTTCAACACGAAACGGGCATTACCAAAGTAGTGGATCCCATGGCAGGTTCTTACTATGTGGAAAGTTTGACCCATAGTCTGATTGTTGAAGCAGAGAAATTGATCGATGAAGTCGAAGAAATGGGAGGCATGACCAAGGCTGTGGAAGCGGGAGTTCCCAAATTGAGAATCGAAGAAGCAGTAGCACGAAAACAGGCAAGTATCGATCGTGGTGAAGAGGTCATTGTCGGTGTGAATAGGTTTCAGGCGGAAACTGAGGAAGATATTGAGATTTTGGTGGTAGACAATGAAGCGGTGAGGGTTAGCCAAATTGAGCGACTTAACCGTGTTCGCGAGAATAGAGATGATTTTATCTGCAAGGAGGCGTTAGGTGCACTCCGAAAAAGCGCGGAGTCCAATACTGGAAATCTGTTGGAGTTAGCCGTTAGTGCAGCAAGAGCAAGAGCTAGCGTTGGAGAGATTTCGGATGTTCTGGAACAGGTATATGGTCGTCATAAAGCGGAGGTTCGGTCAGTCGGTGGGGTGTACAGCGCGGTTTATGCAGAAGATGAGGGGTTCCAGGTGTTGAAAGCAAGAATCGAGACATTCGAGGAAAAGGAAGGTCGGCGACCCAGAATACTAGTTGTGAAACTTGGACAGGATGGTCATGACCGGGGAGCAAAAACAATTTCGACAGCTTTCGCCGATATGGGGTTTGATGTAGATATCGGCCCGCTTTTCCAAACGCCCGCGGAAGCGGTAAAGCAAGCCATCGAAAACGATGTTCATATTATTGGGATTTCGTCACAGGCAGCGGGCCATCGCACCTTGGTGCCGGGGGTGATGAAGACCTTAAAAGAAGAGGGTTGTGAAGACATTATTGTGATTTGTGGTGGAGTTATACCTCCGGGGGACCATGAAAAACTCTATGAAGTGGGCGTGTCAGCAATCTTTGGTCCAGGAACGAATATACCAGAAGCAGCAACGCGAATATTGGAACTATTGGAAAGTCGATAATTGATTAATAGGCGTTTATCGCTGCATACATTAAGAGCAATCATTTTAATAACATAAAAATAAAGAGAACATAGATGCAAGATATTATTGAACAGCTCGAACAGAAACGGGCATTGGCCAAACTAGGGGGTGGCCTGAAAAGAATAGAGTCGCAGCATCAAAAAGGGAAGCTAACCGCACGCGAACGAATAGAAGTCCTGCTTGACGATGGTAGCTTCGAAGAATGGGACATTTTTGTTGAGCATCGCTGTACTGATTTTGGTATGCAGGACAAAGCCATTCCGGGTGATGGTGTGGTAATTGGATATGGCACGATTAACGGCCGTCTGGTGTTTGTTTATAGCCAGGATTTTACTGTTTTTGGTGGCTCGTTATCGGAAGCACATGCTGAAAAGATCTGTAAAGTGATGGATCAGGCGATGAAAGTTGGGGCACCAGTGATTGGTATTAGCGATTCAGGGGGAGCGCGAATCCAGGAAGGGGTTGCGTCCCTGGGCGGATATGCTGAAGTCTTTCAGCGAAATGTGATGGCTTCAGGGGTAATTCCACAAATGTCGTTGATCATGGGACCATGTGCCGGTGGTGCGGTTTATTCTCCCGCTATCACGGATTTCATTTTTATGGTGGAAGACAGTTCATATATGTTTGTGACTGGACCTGATGTGGTGAGAACCGTAACCCATGAGGAAGTGACGGCAGAAGACCTTGGAGGAGCAGCAACTCATACCCAAAAATCAGGTGTGGCTGATCTGGCGTTTGAGAATGATGTGCAGGCTCTGCTTATGACAAGGCGGTTTTTCAATTTTCTGCCATCCAGTAATCGTGAAGGAGCGCCTTACCGGGAAACCGTTGAAACTTTGGATGAACCAGAAATGTCTCTGGATACATTAATCCCATCGAATCCTAATCTTCCGTATGACATGAAGGAGTTGATCCTGAAGATTGTCGACGAGGGAGATTTCTTTGAGCTCAAGCCTGACTATGCCAAAAATATTATTGTGGGCTTTGGTCGAATGAAGGGGTCAACCGTTGGTTTTGTGGCAAATCAACCAATGGTTTTGGCGGGATGTCTGGACATCAATGCTTCCATAAAGGGTGCTCGATTTGTGCGTTTTTGCGATGCATTCAATATCCCTGTGATTACATTGATTGATGTTCCTGGGTTCATGCCTGGAACGTCACAGGAATACGGAGGAATCATTACTCATGGAGCGAAATTGCTGTATGCCTATGCGGAATGCACGGTGCCCAAAGTAACGTTGATTACTCGCAAAGCCTACGGTGGTGCATATGACGTAATGGCCTCAAAACATCTCAGGGGAGATGTTAACCTTGCCTGGCCTAGTGCTGAAATCGCGGTTATGGGTCCCAAAGGTGCGGTGGAAATTATTTTTAGAGAAGATGCTAAAGATCCGGAAAAACTGGAACAGCGAACAGAGGAATATCGAAGTAAGTTTGCAACGCCGTTTGTGGCGGGGCGTCGGGGATATATTGACGACGTGATTTTTCCTCACAATACTCGAAAACGGTTATGTCGTTCTTTGGCGATGCTGCAAAACAAGGATCTGGAAAATCCCTGGAAGAAACATGGAAATATTCCTCTCTAAGTCAGACAAAATAATAAGATAGATAATAATGTTTAAGAAAATACTAATTGCTAACCGGGGCGAGATTGCCTGTCGGGTAATCAAAACAGCAAAGAAGATGGGGATCTTGACCGTTGCGGTTTATTCGGGTGCGGATAGTGATGCGAAACATGTTTTAGAGGCTGACGAAGCTGTGTCCATCGGGGGGACAACCGCAGCGGAGAGTTATCTCATCGGTGAAAAAATTATTGATGCATGTAAGCAGACCGGGGCGGAGGCCGTGCATCCCGGATATGGATTTTTATCAGAAAACTCGAACTTCGCTGAGCAGCTGGGTGACGCTGGTATTGAGTTTATTGGTCCAGGCCGAAAAGCCATTGAAGTAATGGGAGATAAAATTACTTCTAAAATTCTGGCAGAGAAGTCCGGGGTGAATACCATTCCGGGTCACACCGAAGTCGTGAAAGATGCCGATGAGGCAGTGGAAATTGGAAACCGAATCGGTTATCCAATCATGATAAAGGCGAGTGCAGGTGGTGGCGGTAAAGGGATGCGAGTTGCCTATGACGAGTCCGAGTGTCGAGACGGATTTGAACGGGCAACCAGTGAAGCCGTGTCGAGTTTCGGGGACGGTCGGATTTTTATCGAAAAATTTATCGAAGAACCAAGGCACATTGAGATTCAGATAATTGCTGACCGTCATGGGAATGTCGTAGCACTCAATGAACGCGAATGCTCCATCCAGCGACGCCATCAAAAAGTTATTGAAGAAGCGCCGTCTCCATTTATTGATGATGCTACCCGTAAAGCCATGAGCGATCAGGCCATTGCGCTGGCTAAAGCGGTGGACTACCAATCAGCGGGTACCGTGGAGCTAATCGTTGATAGTCATCGTCAGTTCTATTTTCTGGAGATGAATACCCGATTGCAGGTTGAACATCCGGTTACCGAATACATTACTGGTCTGGATTTGGTGGAGCTAATGATTCGTGTTACTGCGGGTGAGGAACTGCCTATAAAACAGGAGGATGTGGAGATTAACGGTTGGTCTATGGAATCGAGAATCTACGCGGAAAGTCCTTTTCGTAATTTTCTGCCGTCCACTGGCCGGTTAATCCGCTATGAGGCCCCAGAGGAAAGTCAGAGTGTTCGGGTGGACACGGGGGTGCATGAAGGTGCCGAGATTTCCATGTTTTATGATCCCATGATCGCCAAGTTGGTCACTTGGGGACCGACCCGAAATGAAGCGATTTTTGCGATGCAGAATGCGTTGGATCAATACTATATTCGTGGTGTGGAAACCAACATCCCGTTTGTCTCGGCAATTATGGCTCATCCAAGATTCCAGGCGGGTGAACTGACAACGAATTTCATTGCTGAAGAGTATCCGGATGGGTTTTCCTCGGACGAGTTACCGAAGACGGACATGAGTGAACTGGTTGTCGTGATGGCCTCTGTGCATCATCGTTTGGCTCGTCGCGCAGCGGGGACTTCAGGACAGGTAAGAGGCCATGGTCGCTCGATTGGTTCTGATTGGATAGTGGTATTTAACCGGGAGCAGCATGCTGTCAAACTTACCGGCGAAGATGATGGTTGGGATGTTCAATACAATGATGAGCACTATCGTATCACTGACGATTGGAAGCTGGGAGATCCGGTTTATCGGGGAACGGTTAACGGTAAGCGTGTTTATATGCAGATCGAAAAAACCAGCCATAGCTATGATGTTTCCCGCTCGGGGCATGAGTTGAATGTGCAAGTGTTAACTCGCCGAGTCGCTGAGCTAAACGAACTTATGCCTGAAAAGATGCCCCCGGATATGTCGGGTTTCCTATTATCCCCCATGCCGGGCCTTTTGGTTTCACTGAAAGTTGAAGCAGGACAGGAAATAAAAGCAGGAGAAGAGCTGGCTGTGATTGAAGCGATGAAAATGGAAAACTCAATGCGTGCGGAACAGGACGTGGTGATTGCTGAGGTTCTAGCGACTCAAGGAGACACTCTTGAAGTTGATCAACCGATTTTGCAGTTTGAATCCAGCTGATTACTGTTTGAGTCTGGATGCTACCACTTCCTCCGGTATTACAAGGCAAGGATTAGATAGCGTATCGGTGGTGAGTGTAAACCGTGCCAGCATGGAAAAATGATTGACATTGATGCACTGAAAAGCGGTAATCGGCGAGCGTTGGGTAAGGCAATTACATTGCTTGAATCCTCGCGCACTGATCACCGTGATTCAGCAGAGCAATTGTTGGAGTCGATTATGCCTTATACCGGAAATTCCATCCGCATTGGTATCACGGGTGTTCCTGGTGTCGGAAAATCTTCATTTATTGAAGTGCTAGGGAATTATGTTGTCGATCAAGGGCAGCATGTGGCAGTGCTGACTATTGACCCAAGCTCCAGTTTGACTGGTGGATCGATTCTCGGAGATAAAACAAGGATGGAGACCTTAAGCGTGAATCCAGGGGCATTTATCCGCCCGAGTCCATCCCAGACAACCCTCGGCGGTGTGGCCAGAAGAACTCAGGAAACCATTTTGCTCTGCGAAGCCGCGGGTTTCGATGTCGTCATTGTCGAGACAGTGGGAGTGGGGCAGTCGGAAACGCTAGTGGCGAATATGACAGATGTATTCCTGTTGATGTTGCTGCCTGGGGGGGGAGATGAGTTACAGGGTATCAAACGAGGGATCATGGAGCTTGCTGATATTGCGGTGGTGAATAAAGCAGACGGGGAATTTAAGCGTAAAGCTATTCATGCTGCGGCGGACGTCCGGCGGGCACTGCAATTGATTCAACCTCGGCTTGCTCAATGGCGAGTTCCAGTAGAGATGACCTCGGCGCTGGATAACACCGGTATCGAAGAAGTCTGGCAACGCGTCTGTGAGTATCGAGAAATCCTCAGTGATGGGTGTTTACAAGAAAGACGACAGGCTCAATCCAAGCAATGGTTTTGGAGCGAAACAAGGGAGCATCTGCTGGATGAACTCAAGAGGAGTGTTTTGACGAAAACAGGGTTTAATCCTTTGGAAAAAAAGGTCATGGACGGTACATTGCCTCCGTCCATTGCAGCGTCAAAGTTGGTAACAGAATTCCTGAAACATAGGTAGAAAAATGATCGGTAAACTAAATCACGTGGCCATTGTGGTGCCAAACATTGATATTGCAACAGCCTTGTATCGTGACTCGTTGGGAGCAAAAGTATCCCCGCCATTGGATCTGCCCGACCACGGTGTGACCACGGTATTTGTGGAATTGCCAAATACAAAAATTGAATTGCTATATCCATTAGGCGAAAAATCTCCCATCCAGCGTTTTCTGGATAAAAACCCTGATGGTGGCATGCATCATATCTGCTATGAAGTTGAAGATATTGGTGGTGCGGTAAGCACTCTGGTGAAAGATGGTTTGCGGGTACTGGGCGATGGAACACCGAGAATTGGAGCCCACGGAAAACCGGTGATTTTTCTACATCCCAAGGACATGGTAGGTACGCTTGTAGAACTGGAGCAGGTTTAGGGTTCCCGAAACCGTTACCATTTTTCGATACGTTCAGTGAAGACCGCCGATAAGGTTTACGCCGCGAAACACAAACACGTTATGGATTTCGCCTTCGACCAGAACGTCGCCGACGTGTTTCCGGACATGATTCGCCGTTCCGTCCCAGGTTACGAAACCATCATTTCCTTATTGGGAGTTTTAAGCGCCCAGTATGTCACGGCGAATTCAAACGTCTATGATATTGGTTGCTCCCTGGGCGCGTCATTGCTGTCTGTACATAGTCAGGTTGATGTTCCATCGGTGAACTATATCGGCATTGATAATTCCCCCGAAATGCTAAGCCGATGTCGACAGACAGTTGAAAAAGCCATTGATCCTGGTCAGCTTACGCTGGTGGAGCAATCAGCAGAGAAAACGGAAATTACTAATGCCAGTATGGTTGTTATGAATTTCACATTACAATTTATGCCGCCTGAAGTGCGGCTTGATATGGTTCGGAATATTTACCAGGGACTGCTGCCGGGGGGAGTGTTTGTACTTTCAGAAAAACTTGACCGGAGTGTAGACAGGAGGGACGAAAGTAGACCGGGGGAGTATGAGCAAGATACTATTGAAATGTTGCATCACACATTCAAATCCCTCAACGGCTATAGCGATCTGGAAATTAATCAAAAAAGAACGGCCCTGGAAAATGTCATGCTTCTGGACAACTAGGAGAAACAGATTCAACGTTTAACCTCCGTGGGGTTTAAACAGGTTCTACCCTGGTTTCAGTGTTTCAATTTCAGTTCGTTTATCGCCATCAAATAACCCATGAATACTGAATCGTTGTGTTCGGGTTTGGAGCGAACTTCTCTATTCCCCATTAAGAATGACTTGCTGGAGGCTACTGAAAAAACGCTGCAGACCAGAAAACACGGCGACCTGATAAAGTGGCAGTCTGTCATCAATTCTCTTCCTGAGATTACCCCGTCCTGTATCGCATTTAATCGTGAAGCGGTGACTATTGGATCTGAGAGCGATTGTAGCAATAGTGTTAGAGCTGAATTGGAAAGGGGGCTGATGGCACTCCACCCGTGGCGGAAAGGCCCATTCGATCTTTTCGGCGTAGAGGTTGATAGCGAATGGTGCTCTAACATGAAATGGTCCCGCCTCGAAAACCACCTGGACTCTTTTCAGGATAAAACTGTCCTCGATATCGGATGCGGCAATGGGTATTACCTCTTAAGAATGCTTGGCAGCGGAGCTTCATGCGTATTGGGTATTGATCCAACCCTCCTTTTTCTTGCTCAATTTGATGCGATAAAAAGGTATCTCCCAAACCTGAATGGGTTTATTCTCCCGCTAAAAAGCGAAGAGTTACCATTCGCTGCCATCTCAGAGAAACGGGCTAAATTCGACACCGTGGTTTCCATGGGAATTCTCTATCACCGAAGGAGCCCAATAGAGCATTTATTGGAAGCAAAAAAATGTTTAAAACCAGGCGGCGATCTTATCCTCGAAACACTGATCATCGACGGCAATGACGAAAATGAACTTATCCCTGAGACAAGATACGCCAAAATGCGCAACGTCTGGAGCATCCCCACCATCCCCAAACTTCTAACCCAATTGCAAACTGCAGGTTTCACCAACAACACCGTTCTTGATGTCAGTAAAACTACTCCACAGGAACAAAGGAAAACGAAATGGATGACATTCGAATCGTTAAGCAACTTTCTCGATCAGAATGATTGTGAGAAAACCATAGAGGGCTATCCTGCACCCAGACGAGTAATGGCCCTCTGTCGGTAAAATCCTTCAAGCTTTAGTGTCCGATTATCTGAATAAAAGGCAAAGGCCTTTTTGTTTCTGTTAGCTGGGACAGCCCTTTCTTCCTAATCCAATAAGCCAGTCTACCGTAGGAAGCGCACTCCAAAATAAAGTAAAGTGGTGAGGTAATCTGCCAATAAACGTTCCGGTATTGCTGTCAGAGCATTCACTATTTGGCCGAATCGAGGCTTAAATTTAAGAAATTCGTAATCTGACTCTAGTACTTTTGGGTGAAATTTACTGTCTAAAGGTAATACTTA
>JAALKB010000121.1 GCA_011088265.1 Gammaproteobacteria bacterium | reverse complement strand
AGAATGAAAGGTATGAGGTAATTTCTCGGTACACTCAGCAGTTTTGCGATATAGGGTATTAACGGCAAATTGAGTATCAACAACATCACATTGCCGAGGTACATGGAAATAATGACCGCCCAGAAAACATCGGGTCGATCTATCATTAGACGAGGACCGGGAGAGACATTCAGGGCAATCAGTGCACCAAGCAGGATGGCCGTTGTACCGGAGCCGGGAATGCCCAGGGTTAGAAGCGGTACAAAGGAACCGGTGCAGGCAGCATTGTTGGCTGTTTCAGGAGCGGCCAGCCCCTTGATGGAACCCTTGCCGAATTGTTCCTGGTCTTTACCTTTGGCGATATTGCGCTCCACCGCATAGCCCAGAAAAGAGGCCAGGGTGGCGCCGGCACCGGGCATCACCCCAATAAGAAACCCCTGTATGGACTGCCGTCCTACTACCGGCGCAATCTGTTTAGCTTCATCCCTGGTCATTCTCAGATCCTTGATAACGCTGTTCTGCTTACTTCGCTGACTACGCTTGGGGTCGAGCACCAGGTAAAGGGCCTCCGGCAGAGCAAACAGGGCCATGGCCAGGGTAATGAAACCTACACCGGATTGCAGATCCGAAATACCCATGGTGAAACGGGGTGCATTAAACAGCGCACTCTCCCCAACTGTGGCAAGCATCAGGCCAACAATAGTCATCAGCAGTGCTTTCATTACCTGACCGGTTCCTGCGAAGGCGGCGATGGCGGAAAGACCAACCACCATTAGGGCGAAATATTCCGCAGAATGAAACAACAGGGCAAAGGTAGCCAGCACCGGGGCGAATCCCATTAACAATAGGGCTCCGACAGTACCGCCAACAAAGGAACTCACTGCCGCGATGGTCAATGCCTTACCAGCTTTGCCCTGACGAGCCATGGGGTAGCCATCGAATGACGTAGCCACAGTACCCGCCACACCGGGGGCGTTAATGAGTATCGAGGAAGTGGAGCCGCCAAAAATAGCACCATAGTAAACACCCGCCAGCATGATTAGTGCCGAGGATGGGTCACCGATCTTGATGGCCCCCGGAATCATGATGGCAATGATAGACATGGGACCCAAGCCGGGGAGCATCCCGATGAGGGTGCCGATCAGGCAACCCGATACCACCATGAACAGGTTTTGTAGGGACAGGGCCGTCGATAGGCCGGAAATAATGCCTTCCAGCATATCAGCCCCCAACACCCGGCCAGGGCCGCATGAATATGCCCAACACTTCCTGCACCAGATACCAGATGGTAAAGGCACTAAAGGCAGCGATTGGAATCATTAGGTGAAATTTGCGCTCGCCCAGCACCACGCCACAACCTACCAAAAACAGGCTAGTAGCCAGAATAAAGCCCAGAGGCCGCAACGCCAGAGCAAACAACACCATGGCTACCAGCAATAGAACTGCCTGAACGACGTGGCCGAGCTCAGGTGTTGTCGCGTTCTCTTGATTGGCGTCGGCGGAGCGTGGCGTAATCAGGATGACAAGAGATAGCCCGGCACCAAGTACACCCAACACCATTGGCATGGTGTTGGGTAGAAAAGCCATGTTACGCTCAAACGGCAACAATGGATAGTTAAGCGCTGAGTAGCCATAGGCCAGTGATATCACCAGAAAGAAAATGGCAATACATCGGTCGAGCGACATGTAGAAGCCTCCAGGTTTTTAGAGGAACCCAAGCTTGGTCATCAGTTCCTTAATGATCTTTTCCTGGTTTTCCAGAAAGGCAACGAAGTCATCGCCGGAATTATGAATGTTGACCCATCCATTGCGTGACCGTACCGATTCCCATTCTGGAGTGTCGTACATCCTGGCCAACATCGCGCGATAGGCATCTGCCTTATCGGCAGGCAATCCAGGCGCTGCAAAAAATCCGCGCCAGTTGACGAAGGTAGCGTCTACTCCCTGTTCCATAAACGTTGGCGCATCCGGCAAGGCATCTACACGTTGTTTAGCGGTTACACCGAGAATCCGCATCTCACCGGCTCTGGTGAGTTCAACTGCTTCGGAAAAACCGGTTGAGCCAACATCCACTTCGCCGGACAAAATAGCAGCGTTGAGCTTGCCACCGGTGTCATAGGGTATGTACTTCACATCCAGTGGGTTCGCACCAGCAGCTTCAAAAATCATCGCCGGTACCAGGTGATCCATGCTACCGGGCACAGAGCCACCTCCGACGGAAACCGAACTGGGGTCGGCTTTATACTTTTCCAGTACTTCGGCAAAGGTGTGGTAGGGACTGTCCTTGCTAACGATCAACGCAGCGTAGTCGCCAATGGTACCAGCGACCATGGTCAGGTCACGAAAATTGTGGGGAAAACGTCCTACCAGAGAGCGAATTACGATAGGTGTGGAATTCACCATCAGGGTGCCATGGTTGGAGGCGGCGTTTTCAATGAGATAGCCGATGGCCTTACCACCACCGCCGCCAGACATATTTTCGTAAGTGGCGGAACCGATAATGCCTGCTTCGGTCAATGCCTCGCCGGTGCCTCTTGCGGTGCCATCCCATCCACCACCAGCGCCACCAGGAATCAGGAAATGGATGGCATCAATATCTGCCGCAGCGATAGAGAATGAGGTAACACTGAGGGACATGCCGAGTGCCGAGGCCAGGAACAATTTAACGAACGTGTGACAATACACACTAAAACGCGAAGACATTTTTTACTCCTCCAGTTAAGTTTAGGACAGTGAGGATAACCATCAATATCCACCAGAGGAAGATTTTAACATTAGTGAATTTTAAGAATATTTTGACCATTAAGTTCATTGTGTTCACGAGGGAACAGGATAGTTGCGGCACGTAGGTACAAGGATGTTAGACTCATCATTTTTCATAGGTGAGAGGTTGGTGTCATAGTGAAACTCCCGTTTAATCTCTCATTGCGTTTCCGTTTGCTTCTGGTGCTCGCATCAGTGGTATTGATACAGGCCGTTATAACGGGAAGTTTTACACTTCAATATATCAAGCACGTCCTGGAAGACCGCATTGGTGAGCAGGCCTTGCAGCTTTCCAGGGTGGTGTCACAACTTCCCCAGATTCGCAAGGGACTGGAACATCAGGACTCATCAGAGGTACAACACTATGCAGAGTTGGTTCGCAGGCAGACTGATGCCCGTTTCATTGTTGTCGGTGATCGTGAAGGCATTCGCTACTCCCATCCATTACCCGAACGCATTGGTCTGAAACGGGTAGGCGGCGATAACCATCGTGCACTGGAAGGTGAGTCCTATGTGTCCCGGGCCGTAGGTAGTCTGGGTCCATCGCTGCGTGGCAAGTCGCCGGTACACGACGACGCAGGGAATGTTATCGGTGTTACCAGTGTGGGATACATGCTGACCAGTGTTGACGATACCATCGGATCCTACCAAAACGCTATCATGCAGATAGTGGTGATATCTTTGATAGTCAGCATGATCGTTGCCCTGATTACGACCCGGTACTTTAAGAAAATATTGTTCGGGTTAGAGCCGGAAGAAATTGCTCAGCTATATGAAGAACGCAGCACTACACTACAGGCAATACGTGAGGGCATACTTTCCATTGATGCAGACGGATTTATCAAAACCTTTAATCGCGCGGCCATTGAAACTTTGAATATCGATGAAAAATCCCTGGCAGAAAAGAATATTCGCGAGGTTCTACCACAAAGCGATATCTAGCGTGTCCTGGAATCAGATCAATCGCAATATGACCGCGAAGTACTGATCAATGGTAAACGACTAATAGTCAACCGTGTACCGGTGATGGTAGATGGCAAGGTTACTGGCGTGGTATCAAGCTTCCGCGCCAAAGACGAAATAGCGTTGCTCAGCCGCCAGCTCTCCCGCATTGAGCAATATGCGGAGTCCCTCAGATCACAAAGCCACGATTACGCTAACAAACTACATACCATCGCCGGGTTGATCCAGATCAACGCCAATGAGCAGGCCCTTGAGCTCATTGGCTAGGAAAGCCAGGGTATCCAGGAACTGGTGAATGTTCTAACAGCATCGGTGTCCGATCCGATATTGGCGGGATGCATCCTTGGGAAATACAACCGTGCTCACGAACTTGGTGTAGTGCTCAAGCTGGATAACATGACTCACGTTGGCGCTATTCCTACCCATATACCAGTGGAACAGCTGGTGTCAGTTCTGGGCAACATTATTGACAATGCCTTTGATGCCACCCGGGCCAACCCGAATAGTGATCCGGGTATTGAACCAGTTATTCTGGTATCCATGAATGACTATGGCGACGATCTGGTATTTGAAGTTACCGACGGTGGAACCGGCGTGGCATCGGAAGATCAGGAGCGTATATTCGAAAAAGGAATTTCCAGTAAACACGAGGCCGGGCATGGCTATGGCCTGTATCTCGCCAGAAGCATTGTTGAAGAACTCGGTGGCCAGATTATGGTGGAAGCTGCAGAGGGCGGTGGCGCTCAATTCATTGTTTACATTCCCAAACAGGGGGTGAGTTGATGACAGATACAATCGCAAGGCTGATACCTATTACGGTTGCTATTGCTGAAGACGACGAACGAATCGCATTAATTCAGAGTGAATTTCTAAACCAACTGGAGGGTGTAGAAGTTATCGGTATTGCACACTCTCTATCTGCGGCCAGGGATCTGGTACGCCTATCCAGGCCCAATCTTTTGTTCCTGGATATTCAATTTCCCGATGGTAGTGGCCTCGATCTGGTAAAGGAAATTCGTAAGGGACAACTGCAAGTCGACATCATCATGGTTACGGCAGCAAGGGAAGTCGAAATGCTTAAAACCGCATTACATGGTGGTATTTTTGATTATATCGTTAAACCATTAGTGTTCGACCGAATCCGTGTTTCGCTAGACCGTTACCGAGAGCATGTTGAACGTCTAGGGAGTCTTAAGCAACTGAACCAGCAGAATATTGATGCAATTCTGCCCCGCGGACGTGTGGAAAATGCTGATTCGCAACCGGTGCCTCCCAAGGGCGTGGATCCGCTAACCCTGGCCAAGATTAGGGGATATATTTATCGATCACCGCGTTCATTTGCGGCCTCAGAAATCGGTGGGGAATTGGGTGTCAGTCGCACCACCGCAAGACGTTATCTTGAGTATCTGGTCAGTACCAGGGAGCTTAAAGTTGATATTACCTATGGTGGTGTTGGGCGCCCGGAAAGACACTATTCTATGCACAGGAATAAGCCGTAAGCCCATAAGGTTTAAGAAGTGTCATAGATGACATCTTTTCTGGGAATATTCAAACTATTCAGGCACGATTAGACGACTATGTCAGTTAACGGTACACACGGTTATGCCGGAGCAATACAACAATTTGTCGAAGCCATCGAATCAGTCAACTTCTTTGATCTCCATGCTTATTGCTCAAAACTCTTTCCGCTGATACCAGCCACAATACTAGATATCGGTTCTGGAATCGGTCGAGATGCTGCAACATTTTCGGCAATGGGGTACACGGTCATTACGGTGGAACCGTGCCAGGAATTACTCAATTTAGCGAGACAGTCACATCCTTCCTGTTCCGTAGAATGGATCAACGATTCCTTGCCCACTCTCGCAAAAATTGTTCGTATGGATGTTAAGTTTGATTTTATTTTATGCTCTGCCGTATGGCATCATATTGACGATGAAGAAAGGAAGATTGCGCTATCTGTGGTTTCCAGCTTATTAAAACCAAACGGATTATTGGCTCTTACTTTACGCAATGGACCCGCTGGAGTCGGTACCCACGTCTTTCCAACTGATGTAAAGAAAACCACTCAGCTAGCCGAATCGTTCAACCTGACCAGACTATTGATACAACAGAATCAACCAGGTTTGATTGCCAATAAATGCAACGTTGATTGGTCAAAAATGGTATTTCAGCGCTCCTGGATATAGCCGTATCAGTCAGTGTATGGTCTGGCTCCATTCCCTGCCATTCAATCATGGAGCCCTGTTCTCCTCGATCATCCGTTACAATCCTTGCAATATCATCAATACACTTTGACCTGGACATCAATAATAATGACAACGCTTACTCAATTCTCAAAATGTTCCACCGAGGCAGTCCAGAAAGACGTTTCGGAGCTAGTCGTATCCGGCGACCCCAAACAAACAGCCTGGTTACACTTCAACGGAAACGACGGCACCTTCCGATCTGGAGTATGGGAAAGCACGGCGGGGGTTTTTAGGGGACCAATGAACGACCAAATCGAGTTCTGTCATATCATTGAAGGGGAAGCAAGAATCGTCACCGAGGAGAGGGAGTTCATTGTCCGTGCGGGAGATGGTTTTGTTATGGATAATGGCCTGCAGCCAGTTTGGCACGTAGACAGATTCGTTAAAAAACACTTTGTAATCGTCTTGACTTCACCAACAAAAGACTGATATTACGACGATTGCATTCCTTGTGCCGGCTTTTCCTGGAAGTCCCATCTTAATAAGCTACCTTAGTGAATTGAGCACCGTACTCCCGGGGATTTCTGAAACCAGGGATCACCTAATTTGGAAAACACTATGAGAACACTAGCGGCATTGGTTTTTCCGGGGTTTCAAACTCTGGATTTGTTCGGCCCCCTTGAAATGCTGGGCGATCTCGATGGGGAAATTAAAATTACCATCGTCGGAAAAACGTCGGGATCGGTAACCAGTGTCCACGGTCAGAGACTATCCATCGACAGGACCATTAACCAAGGGAGCGATTACGACTTGCTATTGATCCCGGGAGGAGACAGCGCCCTTGATATCGCAAAAGATGGTGCAGTGGCAAATTGGATCGTGGAAACTGCGAACCGGGCGGAATTGGTGATGACCGTCTGCACTGGCAGTGTTTTACTAGCGACAACGGGCATGCTCGACGAGCGGCGCGCCACCACCAACAAATTGGATTTCAAACAAACCGTTCCACTGGGTCCGAATGTAAATTGGGTTGCCCAGGCCCGTTGGGTTGAAGACGGAAAGTTCTTTACTTCTTCCGGCGTATCTGCCGGCATGGACATGATTCTGGCCGCCATCGCCCATCCCTATGGCAACGGCACCGCTGTTAACGTTGCCGAAGGCACTGAATACCAATGGCATAACGATCCAGAATGGGATCCTTTCGCAAAACGTGCCGGCCTAATTTGAGCATAGCTGGCCCTGCTCAATCCAGCATACCGATGTGAATTAGCTTATGGTCAGTATCTGGTGTGTGTTGCCTCATCGCAAATAGCCATGAATCCACTACCAAATAAAAGTGTCAGGGTTTATTCACAGTAATCGCTACGGGTAAAGGGGCGAGATCAGGCTCATACACGTCAAAGCGGCTCTGCCCAAGCGACTCGTATTCCTGATAGATTTTCTCCCGGATGGTGTGGTTATAGTTATGGAAATGCTCGAATTGCCCGCAAAGGGAGCCAAATCTTCTTATGGCCTTTGGGTTTTTCCTGGCAATTTTAATGCCGTAGGACCAGAACCTGAAACGGCTCGGCCGTTTTATACCGTGACGCCATAATAGCACTAACAACGCCTTGTATTCCGTCTTGTTCTTAACCTTCAGACGTTTGATGTTGGGACTGGGCTTAACCAGCATACAATGACGATAAAGTCGCTCATAAAAGACATAGGGGTCATACAGAGTTTCCATGCAATTGATGTATTCCTCCGCGACCTCTTTTAGCGGGCGTGTCAACGCGAAGTTTGAAAGGCTCGCGGTAAGATGGCCATCCCGGTATGAATTCTCCAGCCTCAGTTGACCCTGGGCTTCGAGCCTTTTTGTCAATGGCGTATTGGGTAATGCGCTCATCATGTGCACCATCAGCATGGGAATAGCGGCATTTTGGGCGAACTCAACAATACGCCGATCTGCACCCGGGGTTTCGCCATCAAAGCCGATGATAAAGCCACCAATAATTCTGAATCCATAACGATAAATTTTCTGAATTCTATCGATCATGGGGCGACCACAATTCTGTTTCTTTTTAATGGTTTGAAGTTGATCAGTATCAGGGGATTCAATACCGATAAATATTGCCCTGAAATTTGCTTTTTGCATCATAAGCATCAGCTTGTCATCGTCAGCCAGATTCATGGTCGCTTCAGTATAAAGCTGAGTTGGATAACCTTTTTCCTGCTGCCAGGTGATCAACTCGGCAAGTAATCCTTTTGCCTTCTTTTTGTTACCGATGAAGTTGTCATCAGCGATAAAAACATTCTTCGAACTACCTAGCTCAATCAATCGATCCAGCTCAGCAATGATCTGCTCTGGGCTTTTTGCTCTTGGAACTCTGCCATATAGAACCGGAATGTCGCAAAACTCGCAAAGATAGGGACACCCTCTGGAAAACTGGATACACATTTCCATGTAATGATCGAAGTTAAGCAGATCAAAACGGGGAGGCGGACTTTGGGACATATCCGCCTGCTCGCCGTCTGCTCTGAATACGCCCGACGTCTCTCCTCGCTCAAGGGCGTCGATGAATCTGGGAATCGTGATCTCCCCCTCATCGAGTACCAGAAAATCAGCACCCGCCTGCTTCGGTATATCCGGAGTAGAAGTGGCAAATGGCCCACCAACAACAACGACTTTCCCTCTCCGCTTAGCCTCTTTGATGAGCGCAACCTGCTCGTATTTTTGTGTCACCATACCGGATATCAATACCATTTCAACCCAGTCCCAATCTGATTCAGACACGGGATCAATATTGCAATCGCTCACCTAATAGACCACTGTTGGGGCAAAATCGCGGCAACGGTCACCACCGTTAATGGTATGTATTGGGATTTTTTCCCAATCAGATCCCGTATCCCATCAAGGGAATGTTGGGAGCTGACGTATCTGGGCCAAACTATTAGTGCTCTCATTCCTGTTTTACTGAGCCGTATGGATATTGGCGTAGTGCGAACCACCAGTAGTATAGGAAATCATACACCCGGTTCGCGATACCATGAATACTCTAATCGACGAATGCTAGGTGGTAGCATAACGCAATCCATACGGAATAACTAAATCGTCTTCAAAAACACCATTTGCACACCTACCTTTTCTTTTAATTTCCACTGGAGAAACACCTGAAAAATTGGTGTTCTGATGCGAGAGGCTAATAGTGGATTCCCTGGGGAAAGAGGCCGAAGGGTGAACGGGGAAAACCATTACGATCTGCTCTTTTGTTAACCACCCTCAATCGAAGAAGGCTCGACTTCGTTATCCGCTTCGAATAAGGACAGGAGAATTGGACATTTCTCAGCAGACTGGGAAGAACCATCACAGTGGGAGGCGATAAGTGTCAGTTGCTCCTGAATTCGCTGGAGGTCCTTTATTTTTCTGCCTATTTCTTCGATATGTACCTGGGTTAATACTTTTACTTCAGCCCGGGTGTGGTCTTCAGAATGGTCCGACAGATCAAGAAACTCCCTGATGCGATCCAGAGTAAATCCGAGGCTTTTGGATCTTTGAATAAACCGAAGTCTTGGCACTGCTGATCCATCGTAAATACGGTAGCCTGAATCTGTTCTTTGAGGCTCTGGCATCAGACCCACTTTTTCGTAGTAACGAATGGTTTCGATATGACAGCCCGTTTTCCTGGCCAGTTTCCCCCTGGTCATCATGGTGATTTATCCATCCTGATTCTGTTGCATCCACGCCCGATAAATTTCATCCGGCCATAGCGAGGTTAGCCAGACAATAACAGAAAGGATTTCGTTATCTGACAGCGTCCCTTTCCGGGCTGGCATGTTGCCACCCACGGATATCGTGCCATTTCTGATAGTGTGAAATAACGCACCGATGGAATGGTGCCAGGTGTGTGCCGTACCGTTTAAGGGAGGAGGAGGATATTGGCCTTGCGCATCCGGCTTGTGCCATTCTTTTACGGTGCCTTCGGCGTTCTGTCCATGACATACCTCGCAATTTTCCTGAAATACGATTTTGCCTCGCTCGAGCATTCGTGGATCATACCCCCGAATGTCCGATATAGCGGTAACTGAATAAGCCATTAGCATACCTAAACTTACTGACACTATGGCTCGTTTTCGTCTATTTCCTATCATACCCGGTATTCTTCTTATAGTTGTTTCAACCTGGATAACTACCGATTTAGTGACAGGCTTTGCCCCATTTTTTCAAACGCCAATAGTTATAGGGCCAGGGGGTAAGAAACCCAGCCAGTAGCATCAAGGGAATCACCCACCAGGTCAGCATGGCTCCACCGGTTAAGAACCAGTCAGTAATGTTCATCGCGACTTCCATGCTCACCATTGAAACCATGCTCATACCAATTGCAGTATTGAAAGCCGTGGAGAAATCCATTCCCCCTCGTTTCAAAATAGCCGTCTCCAGAATAATACTGGTGATGAGACCGTTTACAATGGCCAGTATTATAATCCAAAGCGTAGGCCAGGGGATTGCCATAACCTGGAAAAACGCGATGGTTCCAAAGTCCCCGATTGAACACCCAATGAGACACCACTTTGTATTGTGCGCACTTTTGATCCATGTCTCGCGACAACGCCAGAAAGAGGGGCTTTCGCTGGAGTCTGTCATTTGCTCTGCGGACATTTTGATAATCGACTCATGGTTTTGCTTGCATATTTGGGTATCACCGGTATGCATCAATAAATCCCGTGGAAATTGACTACATGTTCATCTGAATTGTAGGGCCTGTACTAACTACAGAGTCAAGAAAATAAATGCCATTAAAACAAGCAGGCCTTATCAACAGTATATCGCTTACGTTAGGATGCAACCGCGGACCATTGGTGCAAAAAGCATGAATTCAGCGATCCATTGAAGTAGCGGAAACATCGATAGAGGATAATCAATGGAAGATAAGTAATGGGGGATAATGAAAAGCAGATAGGTCAGTTTCCAGGGAAAAAAACCAGGTGATCCATTTCCAGTTTGACGCCGATTTTTTCGCCTACTTTGTGGTTATGATGACTGGGAGCGAGACAGAGAACGTCCACTCCGCCAGGGAAGGTTAGACTGTAGAGGTGATCAGCACCGCGAAAGGATTTCGTCTCGATGGTCGCCTGAATCAGGCTGTCGTCATCATGCAGCACATCGTCTGGACGAACTAATAGGTCAACTTCAGTGCCCTGGGGCAGTATATGGGCCATTTCTCCGCTGATTACCCCAAGGGGGGTATCGAGCTGTTTTTCATTGAGAACCCTTCCGGTTATGAAGACACCCTGACCAATAAAATCCGCGACAAATCGATCAATGGGCTTATGATACAAATTGAATGCACTATCCCATTGGTGAAGACGACCCTGGTGAATAACACCGATAGCGTCTGAAAACGTGAAGGCTTCGTGCTGATCGTGAGTTACGAGTAGCGCAGTGATTCCGTCCTCGCGAAGAATATTACGAACTTCCAGAGACAGCTGTTCCCTTCTTTCTGTGTCCTGACCACTAAAAGGCTCATCCAGTAACAACAAATCTGGCCGAGGTGCCATGGCTCGAGCTAGCGCTACCCGCTGCTGCTGGCCGCCGGAAAGTTCATGAGGATAGCTATTAAGATATTCATTCATACCAATCAGCTCCAACAACGACTTTACCCGAGCGATGCGCTTCGAGGCGGAAAAGTGGCGTATACCAAATTCCACATTCCCTTCCACGGTAAGGTGAGGGAACAGGGCCAAATCCTGGAATACCATACCGACTTTTCGGTGCCCCAGCTCGGGAGAGGGTCGGGGGGGGGGAGGGGGGGGGGGGG
>JAALKB010000120.1 GCA_011088265.1 Gammaproteobacteria bacterium | reverse complement strand
AATTTGGGACAAATTTGGTTTAAACCAAAACAGAACCAATAAAATCATATCGTAATATTGACTCCGGTCTATTTTTGGTTTAATTCAAATATGAAAAATAAATACTTATAATTACTTATTAATCAATAGGATATAGACAAAATCTAGAAGCAAGATGAAATAATTTTCGGCTATAGTCACATCTCTTCGAGTTTTTCAGCTGTGGATTTACTTTTCTAATCTTATGATCTGTTGAGAATTGAGTAATTTTGGTGACCATTAATTGAATATTAAGAAGGAACCTGACTGGCAAAATCATCGCAATATCGACCTCTACCCTGAAATGAATTGGTATAAAATAGCGCCTCCGAGTTCTCTATTTTGCCAAGTTAGTTAGTGAAACAAAAATCAGGATCTAAATGGGTCGTCATCGCAGCGTTGATCGGCAATGGACTTATTGCCATTACTAAATTTTTTGCATCCGCCATGACAGGCAGTTCAGCCATGCTCAGCGAGGCTGTCCACTCCTTGGTTGATACCGGCAACCAGGGATTGTTGCTCTGGGGAATGAAACAGTCGTCTCGTCCTGCTGACGAAAGGCATCCTTTTGGATATGGCATGGAGCTTTATTTTTGGACCTTTGTTGTGGCAATTTTAATTTTTGCGATTGGTGCGGGAGTTTCTTTATATGAAGGAATCAGTAAGATAAACACCCCCCATGAGGTATCCAACCTTCATATTAACTACATTGTTCTTGGTCTCGCCATGGTATTTGAAGGCGCAGCCTGGACTGTGGCGTTTAGAGAGTTTCGTAAAAGAAAAGGGAAATTGGGGTATTTTAAGGCGATGCAGGTAAGTAAGGACCCGACTGTTTTTACTGTTTTATTCGAGGACAGCGCTGCAATGCTCGGGCTGATTGTGGCGTTTGTTGGTTTGCTTTTAACGCAGTGGCTTGGTGATCCCATTTTTGATGCGCTGGCTTCCATTACCATTGGTATTATTTTAAGCTGCACTGCTATGCTCCTCGCTTTTGAAAGTAAGGGCCTCCTAATCGGTGAAGCTGCAAGTAAAGATGTAATTGTTGGGATTAGACGGATTTTAGCGTCAGAATCGACGATATTAAGTATTAACGAAATTTTGACAATGCACCTTGGTCCGGAAGACGTGCTGCTGAATATCAGTCTGGACTTTAATAGTGGAATTTCCGCTGATCAGGTAGAAGATACCATTACCTCGTTGGAGCGGTTAATCAAAAACGAATATCCGGAAGTTGCACGGATCTTTATTGAAGCGCAAAGTCGATACGGCCATTTAAGAAACATCTCTGAAAGTCAGTTGAAACCCAATGAATCCTAGTCATTATTTCCTGATCTTAAGAGTGAAACCACTCTCGATGGTCGCCCCTGTCTAGGGATGCTCAATTTCCCAGTCTGTATATAAATCTGTAGCGATGTTGACCTATGGATGCCGTTATTAATGTCGCTCTTCCGGTGTTTGGCCTTGCGTTGCTGGGATATTTTGCAGTGCGAGGTGGATGGTTTCCAGACAGCGGAATAATTGGGTTATCGAGGTATGTCTTTGACTGGGCCGTTCCCGCTCTGCTCATTAGAACGTTTGCCAATGCGCATATTCCTGAGACTATCCCCTGGGAATTACTAATTACCTTCTATTTGCCTGCGGCTTTAACCTATCTGTTCGGTGCGATAGTAGCTGCGAAGATCTTTGGGAAAGATTTTGGTGGAGCAGTTATTGCTGGATTTGCATCTTCATATGGTAATTCAGTAATGGTTGGTATCCCATTGGTTTTATTGGCATTTGGAGATGCTGGGGCAATTCCATTTTTTATTCTGATGTCGTTTCATGGATTGAGTTATTTCATGGCAACCACTGTGCTTATAACCTACGGCCAAAGCAAGGAACGAGAGCGCATGGATATCAGGGAAATGCTCGGAGAACTATTTGGGAACCCCATTATTCTTGGCTTGATCATCGGCATCGTGATGAACAGAGCAGGGTGGACTCTTCCAGGTCCAATTGACAGAATTGCTGAGTATTTACAACTGTCCGTGATCCCATGCGCCCTTTTTGCATTAGGTGCAAATATGACCCGTTATCAACTCGGCGGTCAGAGCGTCCATGGGCTGTGCATAGTGGCCCTTAAAAATGTTCTTTTTCCACTAACAGTCTGGGTTTTTGGCAGCAAGTTAATGGGATTACCAGAGATTTGGACTATCGTGGCGGTGGTGCTGGCTTCTACGCCTACTGGGGTCAACGTTTTTCTGTTTGCTCAGCGGTTCAATGTCGCCCAGGATCTCGCCTCAACTTCCGTTCTTTTATCCACCGCGATCTCCATTTTTGCGCTCTCTTTTGTGCTTTATACTTTTTCCTAGGTTGGATCATGGGACGAACTAATGTGTGGCAATTCCAGATCCGGTACCGGGAAACTTTAACGACATCAGGAACCTGTGTTCTTAAATAACTTCATATTTAACTTATATTTTATTGATAAATAATGATTTTATTTTTTAAGTCCTGATTTTCTGAACAACACGGGTAGCTTTGATGTTTATGTATAATAATTGCATTCGCTGCTTCGTTTGTTATTGTTCCCCCTCTGCTTTAGAGTCAAGATCCGTATCCTAAATAATCTACTTCCATGCTCAAAATTACTAACCTCAAAGATGAGTTTGATCAAGTGGTTGACTACTGGTCTCCTCGAATAATCGCTCAGGTGAATGATCAATATGTAAAGGTAGCAAAACTCAAGGGTGAGTTTACCTGGCATCAACATGAAGATGAAGACGAGCTTTTTTACGTTGTTCAGGGGGAGCTACTCATTGAGTATGAAAATGAAACCATCCGTCTAAAGGAGGGGGACATGCATGTAGTGCCGAAAGGTATCATGCATAATCCTTCGGCAGCAGAAGAATGCTGGATTGCACTGATTGAGACGGTCACTACCAAACACACTGGCGGCATTATTACAGAACAAACCAAAACCGTTGAACAACAACACACCTGATAACCAACCAGATGGATGTTCGATGGGGAGGTTTTCTGAAGTTGTTTCGAACCTCCCGTGTCCCGGTCTCACTGGAGATGGAAACAGGGTTTGGCCCAGGTCACGACAGCTTCTAAGGCCATATATGTCTACAGATACATTCCATTGCTTTATTGGTTACTTTGGTGCTATTTCTATATGGAATACCTCATCGTAGAGCTCCATTAATCCAGAGAAATCCGGGTTAAATGTTGTTCTCGCCACAGGCACTCCATCCGGAGATTCTGTGCCTTGAGAGCCATATCAGTGTCGTCCTCCCCGATAGTACAGACAGGCGCTAAAAACTGGCCATTCATTGCCGTTGCAGACCAATATTTTTCCTTTTTTTCCATATAAATCATTGGTTGGTGAAATTCCCATACTCATGTGGGACTGATTTATAATCCGGTAGTCCGGGTACCTGCCAGGTCTAACCAGTTCATTATCCAGGGTGTCGAGCTGATCATTACTATAGATCAGCAATCGTTTTCTTTTAGAAGTGAATTGGATATTAAAGAGGGTGCGTAGGCGGTCAGTATCCACCACTGAATCGTCATTGTTGAAACCATAAATACAGGCATTTCCAGCTTTTTATTGCCCCATAATCGCTTTAGATATCGAGTTGTCTTGTAATACTGGGCAGCGCCATTAATTGGTATCGAGTTATATTTCGCTGGATTATCTTCGATGATCATGCCTCCAAACACCCAGGGTTTGAAAACCGAAACTAGCGATGCCCAGCGTAGTAGACTGTTCATCCGGCTTTCATAAGCTGGTGCAATTAGGAACAACCCAGCAATGTCGTCATTTTCCACCGCAAGAATAGTTGCAATCACACCGCCCAATGAGAATCCCCCAATAAAAGTAGGTACCCCGTCAGAGCGCCATAGAGAAAGCTGGTCCCTCGCCATGTTTAACCACTGGACATATGAAACGTCGAGTTGGGCCTCGGGTGTATTTCCATGACCAGGAAGAAGAATCCCCCGAACATCATAACCACGATGTGCCAATTCAGGTGCAATATCATGCCAAACTGCCGGAGAATCATTCAGTCCATGAATGAGTAGATATTTTCCCCGGTACACGGCATCAGGATTAGCATTAATCTGAAAAGGAAGATTAATTTCCACATCACTGGGTCGCCGCTGCGGTAGTTGGGTTTCGAGTAGATAGCTTCGAACTTCATCAATGTGTAAAGAGAAATCTTCCTGGGGAGCAGGGCAACTCAATGAAAGGGATTTCTCTGACGATGCCTGAGCTGGTGCGAAGCAGACAAGGAAGAGGATTGTCAGGATGGTAATAAAAGAAACCCACGTTCGCGGATCTCGATGTTTCTGGATTAGCGATAATTTGCTCAATTTAGTGCTCTGGACCTCAAAACAAATTCCTGAATTTGGTTCGTATTACTAGTTTGGTTTGTATTATTCAAGTATGTCTCATAACTTCAAACATTTTTCGCCCGTGGGTTCGAATAAGCTGGGCATAAATCATAGCGGATTGATCCGCAGTATATCCACCAATTCGAATGCACGGACAATCTTTTGAGAATATACTGCTGAATTCAACGGAATGTAAAGGCTGGGCAGGGGGGGCTTCATATTAGGAATGGATGGGTTTGGCCATTATGGATTCATAAACCGACTTCACGGATACGAATGCTGCCTGGAAACCGACCACAATTTTTAGTTATGCTATCTCTGCGTCGGCCGCATTTATCTTTTGTATGGTCATCGCCATTCTAGGCGCGTATGAGTTTTGAGATAGGTAGGGGTAGAATGGGAGCTATCGATGTTAATAAATAACATTGAAAGTCATTAATATACTATTGATATTAATGACTTACTTATACTCAGTTATTGACTTAAGTCCAATCCAGTACTACCTTGCCGCAATTCCCATCATTCATCTTGCGAAATCCCTTGTCGAATTCTGTGATGGGTAGTTGGTCGGTAATAACACGACGAACATTCAGGCCATTTTGGATCATCGCAATCATTTTGTACCAGGTTTCGAATATCTCCCGACCATAAACGCCTTTGATTGTTATGGCTTTAAAAACAACACGGGACCAATCAAACGTTGATTGCCCTGGCGGTACACCTAAACAATGCTATTTTGCCACCCATTACTAAATTACTAATCATTTGGTCGAGTGCGTTCTGATTACCGGACATTTCCAGCCCAATATCAAAACCCTGTTTGAGTCCTAACTCAGAAACTACGTCTTTCAAACTTTCTTCCATTGGGTTGACGGGTCGAATATCGGCAATTTGCCCGGCTAGTGCTAGCCGTGTGTTGTTTACATCAGTAATTACAACATTTCGCGCTCCAATATGTCTGGCCACTGCTGCTGCCATGATACCGATAGGCCCAGCACCCGTCACCAACACATCCTCTCCGATTAGATCGAAGCTGAGTGCTGTGTGCACTGCATTGCCCAGCGGGTCCAGTATTGCGCCAGTCTCGTCATCAATTTCATCCGGTAACAGAACAACATTAAATGCGGGTAGACGTAGGTACTCAGCGAATGCACCGTCCTCGTTTACCCCTATACCCCGAGTTCCAGGATCAAGGTGGAATTTTCCAGCGCGGGATTGCCTGGAGGTTTTGCCGATGAGATGACCTTCACCAGAACATCGCTGGCCGATGGCCAGGTCTTCGACGGCAGAACCGACCTCAACGATTTCTCCACTAAATTCATGGCCCGTAATAAGCGGAATCGGTATCGTTTTCTTAGCCCATTCATCCCACTTCCATATGTGTAAGTCAGTACCACAAATCGCTGTTTTGTTAATTCGTATTAATACATCCTCTGCGCCGATCTGGGGAATTGGTTTCTTTTCCATCCATATTCCCGGCCTAGCTTTCGACTTTACTAATGCCCTCATCGACGTATTCATGACAATACTCCTATCTTTTTGCCCACTTGCTCAAATGCGTTCAGTGCAAAATCAAGTTCATCGATTGTGAGTGCCGCATTCATTTGCGTACGAATTCTAGCCTGCCCCATGGGCACTACTGGGTAGAAAAATCCGGAAACATAGACACCCCGCTTAAACAAATCGGTCGCCATATCCTGCGCAAGCTGGGCTTCACCCAACATAACGGGAACGATCGGGTGCTCCCCTGGTTGCAATTCAAATCCGAGGCTCTGCAATCCCGAGCGCCAATATTTCGTATTGGTAAATAGCTGCTGTCTGAGCTCATCACTACCTTCAATCAAATCTAAAGCCGCTAAGCCCGCCTTTACCACCATCGGTGGCAGAGAGTTAGAAAATAGATACGGGCGCGCACGTTGTCGCAATAAGTCGATGACGACTTGTGGCCCGGCAATATAACCGCCTATGGCCCCGCCAAGTGCTTTACCCAAAGTCCCTGTCAAAATGTCCACGTCAACGCCAAAGTGAGCTGGCGTACCCGCACCTTTAGGTCCCATGAAACCGGTCGCATGGCAATCATCGACCATTACCATGGCATCATATCGCTTTGCCAGATCAACGATATCTGGCAATTTTGCCAGGTAACCATCCATTGAAAACACACCATCAGTAGCAATCATCAGATTAAAGGCGCCGTCTTCACGAGCTTGCTTCAACTGCTTCTCCAAATCCTGCATATCTGAATTTGCATATCGATAGCGTTTAGCTTTGCAAAGTCGGATGCCATCAATGATAGAGGCGTGGTTCAAGGCATCTGAAACGATCCCATCGTTTGCACCCAATAGTGGTTCAAACAGGCCGCCATTGGCATCAAAGCAAGCCGCAAAGAGAATGGCATCATCCTTATTTAGAAGTGTCGCCAGACGTCGTTCCAATTGAAGGTGAATGTCCTGGGTACCACAGATAAACCTCACCGAAGCCATGCCGAAACCATATTCCTCTAACCCGGTTCTGGCAGCTGCCTTTAGGTCTCGGTGATTAGCTAGACCCAGGTAATTATTAGCGCAAAGGTTAAGCACAGAGCCTTGATCCAGGTCTTCCTTACCAACTTGAACACGGGCGCCCTGGGGTGAGTGGATAGGGCGCTCAAATTTAGTTAGACCATCATTTTCGATTTCGGCAAGGGTTTTTGATAAGTGATTGATGAATTTCTTAGACATGAAAAGCCTGAACCAGTCGTATTTTAGAAAACAATGGATTATGTGATTTGAATTAAGAATGATATCTTTATAAACACAAAAAATGCTTCTTAGTTTTGAATATATCTCTACTTACGCAGAAGTTTCTTCTGTATTATTCGATTTATGAAGAAGATTCAATAAAGTGGAGAATAATGAAAAGTTCCTATACACCAGACAAGTTAGATAGGAAGATCATCTTTGAGTTGCAAAAAGATGCTCGCATAAGCAATGCGGAGCTTTCCCGACGGGTATGGCTATCCCAATCTCCTTGCTGGACCCGAGTAAAGAACCTGGAAAACAGTGGAATTATTTCTGGATATCAGGCTGTCATCAGTCAAAAAGCATTGGGACGAAAAGAAATCATGATGGTCCAGGTGTCGATGGATAGACACGATGACAAGAGTTTTTCTAAAGCTGAATCGGTGATTCGAACACTGCCGGAAGTATTAGAGGCTCACCTTTGTGCTGCTGAATTCGATTTCCTGATTAAAATTGCGATCAGAGACACAAAAGAATTTGAACAGTTTCTTAAACAAAAAATTTATAAAATTCCAGGAATCAAGAACGTCCGCTCCATTTTGTGCATTAGAGATATTTTAAAAGAAGACATAGAAAACTAGATTTCCATCAAACCTTATCTTATTCAAAATCTACCGATTCTGGATGAAAAAAAGTAATGTTTCTGTTTTGCTGGAAGACCACATTACTAAATTGCCCCTACATAACACATTTAGCCCAAATAGAAATGTTACATTCTTCTGCGGCTATTGATTTGAATCATCGTTTCAACGCTATATACTAAGTGTTAGGCTGCTTTTGATTAAACCAGGTATAGCTTTATGACTGACAACATAGAATCCAGATTAAAAGATCTAGGCTACGAACTGCCACCGACGGTAGGAGGCGACTATTACGGAACACTCTATGGAACGATGAAGCCATACCACATCGTCGGACCCGTACTACATTTGTCCGGGCATGTGCCGATTCGCAATGGAAAGCCTATATTCCCAGGACGGCTTGGTGAAACTGTGACTATCGAGCAGGGCCAGGAAGCAGCTGAGCTTACTGCAATGAATGCCATTGCTGGCATGAGGCAGGCCCTGGGAGATCTGGACAGAGTAGTTAGCATTATCAAATCACTTAACTTCGTTGCATGCGCTCCAGATTTCACCGATGTGCATATGGTTTCTACCGCGATGGCCAATCGGTTTGTTGAAGTGTTTGGAGAAGAAAGAGGAGTTGGGTGCCGAGCTACAATAGGCGTTCAAAACCTTGCCAGTAACTTTTGCTTTGAAACCTGGATTGAAGTTGAAATTAAATAAACGAGTAAGCGGCAAGGAACAACACACCTCAGTCTAACAAACGTATACAGTCGGGCTGGTCTTCGGCCAGCCGCTAATGCGAAGCGACCAGTAAGGGAAACGCGGGCATACACAGTTAAAATAGTAGTCAATCGCATGTCTGTTATCGCTTGGCTAGCCTTAAGCTATGGATCAGTGCTGCGCCTAATCGCTTGTTACTGGTAATCTCCCCCTGTTTCACTTGGCTGGGTTTATCAATATGAGAATAGGGTAGTCTTTCGTTCTGGTAGTAAATCTCTAATCGACCATCGGGGTAATCATGCACCATCACCGATTTGCGTCTCAAATCTATTTCAGTGGCATCCGGATCAATCATGAACAGCACTTTGTCATACTGAATGGTGAGGTTTTTAGAAACAACGCGTGATTCCTGCCAGCTCATGACTCGGTCCGGATCATCAAAATCAGTAAGAGGGCGGTGCCTGTTTTTATCGCTTTTTGGAGGCCTGGCAAACTTTTTGTTGAATTGAGTCAGGAAGTCCGGGATAAATTGATTGCCTTCCTCTCTCGTTGATACACCAGCCAATCGCATTTCTTTTACCAAACGATCCTGTCGTGTTTTATTGGCACGTTCTACACGCCCTTTGGACTGAGATGTATTGGCGCAGATAATGTCAATGTTCGATTCATTCAGCGCACGGCCAAATTGGATCATTCCTGTCCCTCCCGTAGCGCCTGCTTTATTCACCCGAAAGACAGCGTGTTTATCACTGTAAAACGCGATCGGTTTACCGTGCTCGGCAAGATAATTCCGGGTCGACCGGAAGTAATCAAACGTACTTTCTGACTCAGCAAGTTTGAGATGCATTAGTCGGCTGGTCGCATCGTCAATGTAAACCAGTAACGTGCATGCCGGGTCGCGATCCTCGAACCAGTGATGGCCTGAACCGTCTATTTATACAGGTTCTCCCAGGCACTGTCTGCGATTGCGGGGCTGATGAATACGTGAGCGCTTTTTACGGGTGACCCAAATACCCGCGTCAATCATCCACTGTCGAAGGGTTTCCCTGGGAAGGTGAATATCATGTATCTGAGATAATTTCTCCATTGCCAGAGTCGGCCCAAAATCGAGGTAGTGGCTCTCGATCAACTGAATGACCTGACTTTTTACGGAAAGGCTGATGATTGTTAGGTGGCTTGCCGCGTTGCGCGTTTATCAATCCTTCAGCTCCCTGGATCCGATAGGCGGCATACAGACGTTGTACCTGTCAAACGGTGAGGGAAAGTAGTTGTGCCGCGTCTTTTTGTTTTATTCGTTTCTCATCAAGTTTTACCATAACGTCGAAGCGAGCGGGCTCCTGTTTGCTCATTGTCAACAATGTCTCCAATATCAAACCTTCTCCCATCCCAAATCCGTTGATTCTGGATTAAAAAAGGCGACACTCCTGTTTTGCGTAAAGACGACATTCTGGCTTTGCTTTTACATAACGTGTCAAACCCAGATAGAAATGGCACAGCTAAAACCATTTATAAATGTCACATTAACTACTGGCATTGATAGGCCGATATAGCCTCCAATCGCTACGCTCATTCCGTCGATATCGGCGGAAAATCTTATTTACGCCAAAGTTTGCTAAATACTGTACAACTTGAGATATCCATTACGGTCATTCGGGTTTGAATCATCACTTCGACGCTATATACTCAAAGCCACCACTCGCAGAGATTTGGGGCAGTGCTTTAGATTATAAAACCGGTCACTTGTTTCTCTCCAGGTGATGAGAAAATAGTCGACCAACAACTAGAATCACATTATTCTGACGTTATCGGCATGTAACTACTTTGACGATCATTCAAACAAATTCATAAGAACGAAATAGAAAAATGGACCAACATGTTAAAGAACTTGTCCTCGTTGGCATCGTTGTGGGTTTGACAGTAGTTGCCTACTATTTCTCTCGTCGGTCGGATGCAGGGCTCGTTCAGAACTTGTCTAGGTTGTTGACCGGTTTGCTAGGAGCCTTCATTCTTTTAGGTGGTGTCGCGAAGTTTTTTGAACCATTCAACACAATGTTTTCAAGGCAGATTTCTCATGCACAACTTCCGTTTCCAGAAATATCTGCTTTTGCAGGACAGTTTGGTGAAATATTTAGTGGCCTTATTCTAGTTGGATTCTTTCTATTCGGGCGACAACTCGCAGAATCTCCCTGGGCCAAGCTGTTTAATCTAGCGAATTTAACAGTTGTGATAATCATGTTGGTAGCTGTCTACGTGCATTTGCATCCGGATGTCCCTGCGGAGGTATTACCGCTTCAGTCTAAACCGCCGGTGTTGACGATAGTCATTATGCTTTTGGCGATTGTAAATATATGGCTGCGACGCTTAGCTTCAAAAAGAAACTAATTAAAGTAAGCGGCACAACTTAAATACTCAGTGACTGCATTAGGTAGGATTGTTTTATTGTAGTGAGAATAGTTTGACTGAAAAGGGCAAACAGTACTCATTCAGCACGGATCCATAAATGACAGCTTCACAAAATCTGTCATTCAACAGCGATTTTCCTGATAGTGGTCGTTACGTTACAAGTCAAGAATGAGTACGCGATATTCACTCCAGACGAGTCTGTAACTTAAACTGTGTATCTGCGGAAATTAATATTTACAGATAATCGGTCAGTCGATCTTCGAACTCGATCACCTCGGTGCCCCTTGAGGGTATAAAACGATTGAGGGCAGGTTTCCAGTTACGGATCGGCATGGTCCATTTCCTGGACGCTTGCTGGATAGCCAGATAAGTCACCTTTTTAGCCGAATCGTCCGTTGGAAACAGCTTGCGTTTGCGAATCGCCTTTCGGATAACACTGTTCAGTGATTCAATCGCATTGGTCGTATAAATCGCTTTGCGGATATCTGCAGGGTAGTTGAATAACGTGTTCAGATTCTCCCAGTTCGTCTTCCACGAACGGCTGATTTGAGGATAGCTGACATCCCATTTTTCACCAAAACGATCTAATGCCAGCAATGCCGCTTCTTCAGTTGTCGCCTGGTAGATTTGCTTCAGATCAGCAGACACTGCTTTATAGTTTTTCCACGGAACATACTTCACCGAGTTACGAACCATGTGAACGATACACAGCTGGATTTGTGTCTTCGGATAGACCGTTTGAATGGCATCAGGACAGGCCTAGAGGGGCTCCACGCGGGGCGGGGGGGGGGGGGGGGGGGGGGGGGGGGGGGGGGGGGGGGGGGGGG
>JAALKB010000119.1 GCA_011088265.1 Gammaproteobacteria bacterium | reverse complement strand
CCCAGGATGGACGCATTGCCAAACAACTGATCGGCCCTGAAAATCGTATCGAAAAAGAATACCTGGTTTGGGCAACTGGGGAAATTACGCCGGAAAAACTCACACTCCTGCGCCATGGGCTGTCCCTCGACGATCAACCGTTAAAGCCCGCTGGTGTGGATCATATCAAAGGCTCCCAGATGCGATTCGTTTTGGTAGAAGGCAAAAAGCGCCAAATTCGCAGAATGTGTGAGCTGGTTGATCTGCAGGTTACCCGTTTGATTCGGGTCCGGATTGGCAACGTGAAACTCGGCAAGCTGGAAAGCGGTAAATGGCGCTTGTTACGAGATCACGAAGGTTTCTGACATTTATCCCGGCTTATGTACAAATTACTGCGCCCACTCTTATTTCGACTTGATGCGGAAACCAGTCATGATCTGGTTCTGGACGGTTTGGCGAAAGCATCCAATAGTAGAATGATCTGCCAGGCGATCAAACTCGTTTACGGCACAAAAAACCTGTCAAAGCCCAGAAAACTAATGGGCCTGACCTTTCCCAATCCCGTGGGGCTTGCCGCCGGACTGGATAAACAGGCCAATGCCTGTAATGCTCTTCACGCCTTCGGATTTGGTTGGATTGAACTCGGCACGGTAACGCCCAAGCCTCAGGCAGGCAACGAAAAACCAAGAATGTTTCGACTGACGAACCATAATGCAATCATTAATCGCATGGGGTTTAACAGTATTGGGCTTGATAAATTTATCACCAACCTGGCGAAAGCTAACCCCGACATCATTAAGGGAATTAATATCGGGAAAAATGCCGCTACCCCCATGGAGCATGCGAATGACGATTATCTTATTGGTCTTAGGAGAGTGGCGGAATTCGCCGATTACGTCACTATCAATATCTCCTCTCCAAACACCAAGAATTTGCGAAATCTACAGCAGGACGAGCAGCTGGACAGTTTGTTGGGGATATTGAATCACGAGCGACAAAGGCTATCCGACGAACTTGGTAAGGCCATACCTCTGGTATTGAAAATCTCTCCGGATATTGATCAGGTTCAGATTCATGGCATTACCCGATTGCTTCGAACTCATCAAATCGACGGCGTCGCAGCAACCAACACCACTTTATCCCGACATAGCGTACAAAATAGTACTTTGGCCCCACAAGCCGGCGGACTAAGCGGTAGCCCGATGCATAACCAATCCGTCGAAATTATCTCCGCGCTCTACGGGCACTTACGCGGGGAGATTCCCATTATTGGAATGGGTGGAATCGATAGTCCACAAGCTGCCATTACGACCTTACAAGCCGGAGCAGATATGATTCAGCTATACTCCGGATTAATTTATCAGGGTCCCAAACTAATTTCCCAAATTCTGAAGGGGATACAGAAAACGAAAAGTTATGGTGTTCAGGATCAACACCATAGGTGAACACGGTTCCGACGATGCAGATCAGTGACGAATCCCGACCGGAAAAAATAAAATACGGTGCCGTAGAAAATCCCGCCCCCGGGATTCGACGGGTTCTCGCGCAAAACCCAGGTCCTTTCACCTATCACGGCACAGGGACCTATCTGATTGGCAAGGGCGAGGTCGCGGTAATTGACCCCGGCCCCTTTCTACCCGGTCATATCAATAACATCCTGGGGGCACTGGAACCAGGAGAAGTGATTACCCATATACTTATCACCCATACCCATGCGGATCACTCCCCAGGGGCCCGTTTACTGAAAACTTTCACCAATGCAGCAACATTTGGCTTTGGACCACACGGGGGATGCGCAGACAACACAGATTCAATGGAAGCGGGAATTGACCGGGATTTTGTGCCTGATTTCGAATTGGAAGACGGGGAAATTCTACGGGGAGAGAATTGGGAAATCGAAGCTGTCCACACTCCTGGTCATTGCTCGAATCACCTTTGTTTTGTTTATCTGAACGAAAACACCTTGTTCTGCGGCGATCATTTAATGGCATGGTCCACTACAGTTATTCTGCCACCGGACGGTAATATGCAGGACTATTTAAAGAGCCTCGAAAAACTCACCTTGAGGAAGGAGCAAATTTACTGGCCGACCCATGGCCCATCCATCACTGACCCTCACCAGGTCATCAACCAGACTATCTCCCACCGTAAACAACGGATTGAGCAAATACAATCCGCTTTGGGGCGGACCAGGGCAACACTCTCTGAACTAAGAAAACAACTTTATCCTGACACACCACCTGAGCTTCACACCGCTGCAGAGTATTCCATACTAGCCTCCATTGGCTATTTGATTGAAAAAGGAAACGTTGTTTGTGAAGCCCCGGGTGACTGGAGTTCGAATTTTTTCGCTGTGTAATCTTCACACCCAATCCCCATATGCAGCTATGGTCGAAATGTATGGTTAATATCTATGAATGATATTTAGATATGTATGAATGGCACCCATGACTCATTCAGTAAGAACTTATGGCCCTTTACTGATGTCTATTTGAGGTCTATGAATGATCCATGATTCAGACCAATTAACTAAACAAATGCACATCTCCACACCCATCCCCGATCAGGCTAGTGACGATATCAATGGCAGCACAAATGACAATACGTAAAAGCCCCGAATCCGGTTTTTCACCCCGGCGCTTTGCCAAACCCATTAGAAACCAGCTAATCGCCGTCCTGCTTTGCCTTGGTGCCGTGCTAGCGATTAGCGCAAATAGTTTTGCCCAGGACTATAGTCAGATCGGCTCGGAATCTGGGGAAAGCAGCACTGGAGAGACAAAACGGACCCTGAGTCATAAGCAGATTGAATCCCTGCTAACGCACATGCTGAGCTCCACAGGTAATGACAGAGAAGGGGAAAGAGATCAAGCTTCTGAACAAACGGTCTCCTATGATCAAACGATCCTTAACGACTGGGAAGAAACTCAATCGAGACTAAAATTTAGCGACCGCATCAAAAAACTGATCCATCTACTGCCTACCTATCCAGCGGAGCTCAAGGAAGCGGTTATGAAAATAACGTCTCCGGAAATCGGCTGGGGGTTATGGTCAGTAATTGGAATACTTGGACTCATATTACTTCATTGGCCTGGTTTTTGAGTTCATTACCACTCAAAAGCTTCTTAAACGGCTATATCGATTTGTTGAGACCCAGGAAAAATCCCTGAATCTTAAGATCAGATTTATTATCGCCAGAGTTATCATTCAGCTTATTGGAATCGCTGTATTAGGTATTACAATTTACGTTAGCTCGCTCTTTCTGCTTCAACCCAACCTTTACCTCGACGTTCTCTTTAATGAGGGACTGTTTGCACTGATCAAGTTCAGGATATGGATGATTATGTTGCGAAATATTTTCTCCCCCTATCGGGACGAACTACGTCCGATTCCCATGGATAATCGATCGGCCAGGCAGCTTTATCTCTGGTTTACGTTGTTTTTCGCCATTATCGAATTCGGTAGTTTACCCGTGATCTATCTCACCACTGTGGGAATGGATGAGCTAATGGTTAAAGGCATTTTCATTCCCTATACCCTGGGTCTAAATATAATCATTCTCAGCCAGATTTGGTCCCAACGACATAAGATCAACAGGATGTTTAACGCCCAAACCGGGGAGAATTCACCCTCTGAGCCAAATCATCCACCGTATTTCATTAAAGAGCTGGTGGCTAATTCCTGGCCTTTTGTTTTTACTGCATGGTTATTATTTTTATGGGCCTTGTGGTTATTCAAAACATTCATGGGACACTGGCAACATGCTGAATTTGTCACCATCAGCTGGTGGATCACATTGGCCTTTCCCGTCGTAGATCGAATATTCAATGGACTATTGTGTAATTTCGTCAAAATTGAATCCCTGCAGAGCCCAACCTTCGAACCCCGGGCCCGTCGGTTTATCAAGGTACTACAAACCGGGTTTAGGATACTGTTGTTCGGTGTTGCCATTTTCATGCTCACCCGGGCAATTGGTGCCAATACAGAATCATTAATGGAGGCCTCCTGGCTGCAGGGGATGCTGGAAAAAGGCATTAATTTCACCATTATCGTGACCATCACTTACCTGGTCTGGGAATTGTTCAATGCACTCATTGAGAAAAAACTACCTACAGAGGAATTCGATGTCATTGCCAGTCTGGAAGGAGATGGCGGCGGTGAAGGAGCTACCCGGGCCGAAACATTACTGCCACTGATTCGCTCCTGCGTTACCGCAGTTCTGGTCATCTTCGTGGTACTTTCCTCCTTACATTCACTGGGAATTGCCATCACACCGCTACTCGCAGGAGCCGGAGTAGTTGGCATCGCCATTGGATTCGGCGCACAGAAACTGGTACAGGATATATTAGGCGGTTTGTTTTTTCTGATCGATGATGCGTTTCGGCGGGGGGAATATATCGAGCTAGAGGGGTTAAGAGGAACGGTGGAAAAAATATCCCTAAGATCAATGCAGTTGAGACACCATCTCGGTGCAGTGCAAACCGTCCCTTATGGCGAAATCAAAACGGTGAGCAATCTTAGCCGCGACTGGATCACAATGAAGCTTGAGTTAAGGCTTTCCTATGACACTGACATCGAAGCGGTAAGAAAAATCATAAAAAAAGTCGGTAAGGACATGTTAGCCCATGAAGAATACGGCCGAAATTTCATTTTGCCCCTTAAGTCCCAAGGGGTGATGCGGGTGGAAGAGTCTGCATTAATCATTCGAATGAAATTTACCTCAAAGCCCGGGGAGCAGTGGGTCATTCGTCGGGAGGCATACCGACGGGTACGGGATGCACTATCTGAGGCAAATATTCATTTTGCTCATCGGGAAGTTAGAGTTTTATTGCCTGAGAATAAGGAAACATCAGCCGATCGGACTGAAAACGGCACCCATCCCCTTCTCGCTGGTGCGGGAGGTGCAGCAACGGCTTTGCTGGCATCCGAGCTTGCAAAGCAGGACAAAATTGATGAAGGCGGCGATGACGGTGGCGGTGATGATCGATAGAAGTGGATGATCGACCAAGGCGCAGGTTGCCAAGCCCAGATAATCCATATTCATTCTGCACCTAATGGCCAGGTAAGAGAGATCCAATTAAGAAGGACCCGAAGCATTTCCGCTCGTTCTCTTAACCTTAGCGGAGGATCCGCATAACAAGGCTCATCTACCTGGGGTCCAGGTTCGTTCGGTTATCCGTTCATAGGTTTGGTCATAGTCCGTTCTCAAGGTTCCCATCCATCGGTCCCAGAATAGAAAATATAAACCGTAGTTGCCAGTAAAGTGAGAATGATGAAGGTTGTGGGCAACGGAAGTATTGATGTATTTGCCAATCGCTGTCTTATGAAAACCTCTGGGATAGAGTTCAAATCCCAAATGTCCGTAGACATTGTAAAAAATCTGAAACAGAAAAAAACTCACGACGATGGAACCATGGACCGGTAAAGTAAAGGCAACCAGAGGAAGAATAGCTGCTTCGAGCAACGCCTCCAAAGGATGGAATGAATAGGCTGTCTAGGGACTTGGGTTAGTGGAACGATGGTGGGTTTTGTGAACAAACTGATATAGCTTCGGTGTATGCATCAGTCGATGCATCCAGTAGAAGTAGGTATCATGTAAAAACATGACCCAAATGAAACTCAAAAAATAATAGACCTCGCCATATTTATCATTGTTTCCCCAATAGATATTTGTGGATTGGGCAGACACATGGAACGTCAGTGCTGCCACCGTACCAAAGATCAACACGGACGACAGAGAAAACCCAATTTCTCTTAGCCACTCCTTTATCTCCGACGAGCGAGATTGTATTTTTCTATGTTTAAGTAATTTTCCAAATAGAACATAAAAAAGAAAAAATGCCGCTGCAGAAAAAATAAAGTAGTTTTTTGCCGCATAGACGGCTTCAGCAAATACTACTTCTAAAATGAGACCTTCCATCCTGTCATTCCCTTGGGCTTAAAATCAATGTAATTAGCCGAAGTATAGTGAATATTTCCAATTAATATCTGAATATACGTCGAAATGTACATCTGGAAACACAATTAGAAACACAATCATTCTTCGATCATAAATTTACTGATCACGAACCTGGCGACCGTGCTATTTCTTTTTTAATTTGGTTTTCTGTACACTGCATCCTGCCAGCCTCAGGGGAAGCAACTCCGAGACCGATCAGGATTGACACAGATTGTCCATTTTATTTGTCAAAAAGAAACAAAGGCATTAATCTCCATGATCCAAACGACCCAACCAGCGTATTTTTGAAAGCCGTTTTCGGCCGCTACCCGGAACGAATCATCGTCATTTGAAACCATAAAACCAACTCTCAAACATCCGTCCGTCAATATCAGTGCAATATCCGTCAGCCAATGGGAGCCTACCAATATCCGCTCACGGCATTTGACGATCACAATTTCGGTGACCTCCATGAAAATACTGGAAGCCATTTTCAACTCATAAAAAAACATGAAACTTAAAGATATTCAAACCTGGGTGACAGTCCCTCCAACAGGAATAGGCGGATCATTTTGGGTTATTGTGAAAGTGACAACAGATAACGGGATCGAGGGGATTGGAGAGTGCTACGGCATTCCGGTATCTGGAGACATCGCTTGTGCCATGGTGGAAGATACCTTTGAGCGGTTTTTTATTGGAGAAGATCCTCACAACGTGGAAACCCTGTTTAGGCGAGTATATTCGGCGGGTTTCACTCAGCGTCCGGACATATCGATGATGGGGGTTTTTAGTGGCATCGAGATCGCGATCTGGGACATTCTCGGCAAAGCAGTTGAACAACCGGTTTATCAACTGATCGGAGGCCAATTCCATGACCGATTGCGAACCTATACTTATCTCTACCCCAAAAGCCTACGCTCTGACGGCTGGGCAGATGAAAACGTTGGCGATGTCTATCATGATGGAGACGCGGCAGCTGAGCGGGCACTGGAATACATTGAAGCCGGATTTAGTGCGGTAAAGCAGGACCCCGCCGGGCCTTATAGTTTTCAGGGAGGCAGAGAGCTGTCCTTATTGGAATTATCCCGTAGTGAATACAGCGTCAAAAGAATACGGGAAGCGGTGGGAGACAAGGCGGACATTCTATTTGGCACCCACGGACAAATGACCACGTCTTCCGCTATTCGCCTGGCGAAGCGCCTCGAACCCTATGATCCACTTTGGTTTGAAGAGCCCTGTCCCCCAGACCAAATGGCTGCTATTGGCAAAGTTGCCGAAGCAACATCCATTCCAGTGGCCACTGGTGAACGCCTGACCACAAAAATGGAGTTTCACCAGGCGCTGCAATGCGGCGTATCCATTTTGCAACCGGATATTGGGAGAAGTGGCGGCATTTGGGAAACGAAGAAAATAGCCATCATCGCTGAACTCTATAATGCGCAAATCGCACCCCATATTTATTGCGGCCCCATTGCCCATGCTGCAGCCACTCACGTGGCATTTAGCTCGCCTAATTTTCTTATTCTCGAAACCATTCAAACCGCATTTCATGATGCCATTTTGCAAAAACCACTGGAATGGGAAGCAGGATACATGGTTCCACCAACGACGCCAGGACTTGGGATCGAGCTCAACGAAGCGACTCTGGAAGCCCATCCATACACTACCGGCGGCACGTTGCATCTGGAAATGTGTCAAACACCATTAAGCTCCAATAACCAGAAAATCATCACAGAACTAACCTGATAGGGCCTAATAAGACCTGATAGGACCTGAGGAGAATAGAAAGAGTTCTAAAAAAGGGCGATTATTGTCCCTTTTTGCCGCATTATAAAATAATCTGTTTGCCTATTTACCGGCATCACGGCGATAATCCGAACTGTTGGTGTAGGGAGCTATTTAACACTGAAAGCCCCACCAGAACAGGATTCACTGATCAGAAGTGAACCCACCTGTCGGCCATCTATTAACTACAGCACGTCCTTAACCGGGGGTTAACACCATTCGCCGATTTCACTGAAAACTGAAAGATGTCGAAGAAGGGATACAATCTGGCGATCCGTTTTTGTTTAGGCACATGATCAAATTGAATTTCGTTTTAACTGTTACAGAGGAACAAGTATGAACGCTCCACTTTCTAATGCTGCATTGCTTGAAAAAGACCATCAGCACATGATTCACCCCCTGCATCACACCGCGGGCCATGCGAATGGGCGAGTGTGGGTTAAAGGTGAAGGCTCTTACCTTTTCGATGCTGATGGAAATCGCTTTATCGATGGACTCTCCTGCCTATGGAATGTAAGCGCTGGCCACGGCAGACAGGAACTTGCTGATGCTGCCGCCAAACAAATGCAGGAAATGGCCTTTTGTTCCTCCTATGCAGGTGGATCTAATCGACCGGCCATTGAATTAGCCGAAAGACTGGCCCCACTTTGTTACCCTCAAATCAACAACTTTTATTTCACCTCTGGTGGCGGCGAAAGTACAGACAGCAATATTAAATTGGCACGTTTTTACTGGAAGGCAAAAGGGAAACCAGAAAAAACCAAAGTAATCTCCCGGGTTTGGGGGTATCACGGAGTAACTCTGGCCGCCATGTGCGCTACTGGAATCCAAAGCTATTGGCCAATGTTTGAGCCTAGAATTCCAGGCTTCAGCCACATCCCCAGCCCAGACCCCTACCACTACCCGATGCCGGAAGATGGCAGTTCCCAAGGCATCGCTGCAGCTAATGAACTTGAAAAGGAGATACTGAAACAGGGACCAGAAACCGTATCAATGTTTATCGCGGAACCCGTTCAGGGCGCAGGTGGTGTCATCCCGGCCCAGGATGACTATTTCAAGCGTATTCGTGAAATATGTGACCAATATGAAGTATTGTTTGTGGCGGATGAGGTTATCACTGGCTTTGGCCGGACCGGAAAAATGTTTGCGCTGGATCATTATGGCGTCCAGCCTGATTTGGTGCAATTCGCGAAATCAATCACTTCGGGATCTGTACCGTTAGGAGGTATTGGTATTAGTGATGAGATAGCAGAAACCATCACCGCCAGCAAAACACCCTGGATGCATGCTTACACTTACAGCGGACATCCAACAACTTGTGCCGTGGCATTGGCCACTTTGGATATTATTGAAAAAGAAGATTTGCCAGGTCAGGCCGCAACTAAAGGGGAAGCCATGCTGCAAAAACTTCATGAAGCCCTGGATGACCATCCTCATGTGGGTAACGTGCGAGGCAAAGGAATGATGCATGGCATTGAAATCGTCAAGGACAAGAGTACCAGAGAGTGGTTTGAGCCGTCCTTCGGACTAGGCGGAAAGCTAACCAAAGCGTTGATGGAGCGGGGCTTATATACCCGTGTTAGAAGCGAGGTCATTTGTAATGCGCCTCCGCTTAATACTGATGAAACAATTCTTGACGAAATGGTATCAATCTATAAAGACGCCATCATTGAGGTATTGGGCAGTTAGTTGTAATAACACCGATACAGTAACATCAAAAAAGGGGACATAGTCATGTCCCCTTTTTACCATGCCCCTTTCTATTTGCGTATATTTTTTCTATTTGTTTTTATTGCTTTTACCACTATTCATGACCTGAAGAACTCGAATTGCCAGAGCCTTATTGATACTCCATCTGGCTTTTTGACCTTTTCTGAAATGAACAGTACTGCTCTGATTGCTAACCCACGTATTTCTCAATGGCTTCGGACAGTTCTTCGGCCTGCTCACAATCCCCACAGTATCTTCTTAGTTTCTTAAGCTGCTTTTTTGCTTTTTCAGGTTTGTTCATCATGAGATAAAGCTCGCCAAGATATTCATGGGCGCCTAAATGCTGGGGATCAAGGCTCAGCGCTTTTCGATAGGACCTTAACGATTTCCAGCATACCGATTTTTCGCTGGCTATAGCCAAGTAAATTCCAGGCATCAGCATTATTCCTCTCCTGCCGGACAAATTTCTTGAGCTCGGGTACCGCTTCGGCAAACTGTTCATTTTCAACCAAAGAAGATATCGAGTCAGGCAAAGAGGTGACGTATGATCCGCCACCCCCGTCTGCACTCGTGCTCATGGAAAAGAAGAGCATTACAGTTGAAATAAAGCTGATACTTAAAAACGATAGGATTTTCATGGGTTCATATTCCTCCAATCTGACATCGATGATTTTCCAGTTTTCTGAATTCTTTCAGACATCCCTACTCCATCCTGGTTCCCCGGTTTCTTTTTTTCTCAAGTGCGCTATCAAAGCGGTCCCGATCAATGATAAAACGCTCATGGGTGCCGCGGGAAATCAGATCCACCTCATCGTATCCCTCTACCGCAAACAGCAATCTTCTGCCATCCACTTCGATCAGTTCTACTTTTGCAGTCACCGTAAAACCCGACGGTGTTGCTGCCAGATGGCTGACATCCACGTGGGTGCCTACGGTTTGCTCTTTGGGCCAATCCAGATGGGAGATGACTGAGTTCAAGCAGGCCCATTCGAGAAAACCAACCATAAAGCCAGTGGCGAAAACCGCAGGCATTTGCTGAAATTCCGCGGATTCTGGATACAATGCGGGAACCATTTTTTGATCCGTGAGAACAAATGTATGCTCATATTTGATACCAGGCTCTAGTGTGTCTTTCATAAATTTTTTCTTTTGCTGACGAATTTCGAGTCTTCATCATACCGCCTTATTGCCGGGCAAGTCATCTTCACCACAGAGACTATGATTGTGGCCGTCTTTGCACTTTGTTTTAAACATGCCTCCTGTGATATAAATCCTTTCCACTCGTGGTAACAACTCTCTTTCGTCAAAAAAGATAAAGGCAGCCGGGGATAAAAACAGCCTATGAGCCCCTCTGGGCTCATAGGCTGTTGTCCACCAGGTTTCACCAGCGAGACCTGTCAAATTAATCCTAACGATCATACGCAACCAATCAAACATGTCCATATCCATCTCCCCCATTGGACGGGAAATGCAGGAAGAAGTCGTTCGACTAACGTACCATTACATTGATCTTGCTGCCTCAGCACTCAACATCAATATGGAAAAAATCCCCGTACAGTTTGACCTGAAAGGAAAATGCGCTGGTATGTATCGATCGAATAGCAAGGGCAAGCTCATTCGATACAACCCTTATATCTTTGCCAAATATTATGAAGATAACCTTCTCAATACGGTTCCCCACGAAGTGGCCCACTACGCGGCTCACTGCGCTAACGGTAGAAAAACCATAAAACCTCATGGCAAAGAATGGCGAACGATCATGGAACATTTTGGCTGCAAACCAATGGTAACCAGTAGTTACGACCTATCCGGCATTCCCGTCAAACGCCAGCGGACATTTTCATATCTTTGTCATTGCGATCAATACCCGCTCACCATTATCCGACACAGGAAAATTGTCCAAAGCAAAACACAATACTTCTGCAAGAAGTGCAAAACCCAATTAATCAGGGATCACGATGCCTGATCATAAATGGTATGTATATATTCTCCGGTGTGTGGATAGCAGTCTCTATACTGGCATTACCACAGACCTGAAAAGACGGACTTGTGAGCACAACTCTCAAACCAAAAAAGGAGCAAAATACACCCGGTCCAGGCAGCCTGTTAAGGTAACGTATTGGGAGGGGGCAACCAGTCGATCTTCCGCCAGCAAAAGGGAACATGAAATAAAGAAAATGAGCAAAACCGTCAAGGAAGCCCTCATTACACGCTCGAAGAAATGTGATCTCAATGCCACTTCTTCGAAATAGTTCGTTCTGTGATTCCGGGTTCTAAACACTAAAGAGGTTTTACTAAAGAGGTTTTAGAAAACTAACTAACGGGTGCGAGATAAACCTTTGTGAGATGGGGGGGGGGGGGGGGGGGGGGGGGGGGGGGGGGGGGGGGGGGGGGGGG
>JAALKB010000118.1 GCA_011088265.1 Gammaproteobacteria bacterium | reverse complement strand
ACCCATACATCTTACGCCCCAAGGAGCGGGGAATTAAACCCTAAGAGATTAAATAGGGGTTTGGCTAAACAGGAGTTTGAATAACCTGGATCTGCATGAAGTTGGTTGGTGTATTCAACTCGTGTGTTCTCTAACAGCGAACCCACTCCTATCCTGAACTGATCGAAATATTCCTTTCCAGGAAATTACAGATTTCTCCAAGAGATTCTGCAGCCTCAGGGATCTGTGGATAAAATTCAAACACGTGCCATAACTGTTCCCATACAGTTAGCTGAACTTCAATCTCTGATCGCCGCATTCTTCTCGATAATCTCACGGCATTGCTCATTAACAGATCCCGCGTCCCAGTTGAAATAAATGTTGGTGGAAAATTAGCTGGGTAGTCAGAAAACAAGGGGGACAACTTCTTATCAGTATGATCCATCCCCGGAGCAAACATTTCCGCTGCACGTTTGAGCAGCGAGGCGGATAGAGTAGGGTCTCTTCCATCGTTGAAGTTCACCGAGTCTCCACTTTGAGAAATATCCGCCCAGGGAGATAATAACGCACATGCTCCGGGCAACTTCATCCCATCAGCACAAGCAGCAAGCAGGATCTGCAGGGCTAGATAGATAGCCCCCAGCCGACTCTCCAACAACCAGAATTTGACCATGCCCATATTCACGGGTTAACGCGACGTACACCGCGAACACATCATTAAACGCGGCAGGATATACATGCTCCGGAGAAAGACGATAATATGGGCAAACCGTCCTGACACCTAACCCGTTAGCAACAAAAGCACTTATGGGCAAGTCCTCTTCTGGACTCCCCATAATGTATCCCCCACCAAACAGATAAAAGATCACCACATTGCCCCTATTCTGATCCCGATATCGTGGATTGATCTCAAGACAGGGAACGCCTCCTACGGAAATATCCTGGTCTGATGAAGTATACTGACGACGAGAAGACTCAAACGCCACCCGATAACCCTCCCGGGTTTCTCGACGAATCCGTTCTATGTTGTGAGAATCAGGTAATTCAATGGAATTTCGTAGTGGGGGATTTCGCAAAAGGTTCTGTTGCAAAAAATTGCGCGCTGCTTCGCTTAAGGATTTATCCGACATAGAAAACACTCATAAAAACATTAGGAGATCACCGATATTAACCACATTCATGCCTGGTGCAATGAATCCAATGAGGCGCATACTCGCCATCGCGGGCAAGTTGTAATTGTCAAAATCGATATCCAACTGAAGGAATCACCCACCCTTTCCTTATATCTGAGTAATCGAGCCAGAAGAGACATGCCATATTGATGCCAAAACCATGCTGAGTGTACTATAGGCAACAACTAACTTTTCACTGATAACCGAAGAGTAACACGTGACCAGCCCTGACCTAAAATATCCCCAACCTGACGCAGATAGCTTTCTTGCTACCATTCAATCAATGACTGGATTGCCAAATGTCGCTTATGAGTCCGAGTATTTTGCGCAATTCGAAAGAGATCACGTATTAGCGGAAACATGGGTTTGTGTCGCAAACCTCGCTCAGCTTGCAAAAGATGGGTGGGTGCACCCAGTGGACTTGCTGGAACTTCCCCTTCTGATTATTAGAGATCGGGACGGGAGCATCCGCGTATTCCATAATGTGTGTTCCCACCGCGGGATGAAGTTGGTCGAAACTCCTCGCCCTACAAATGGAATCATCACCTGCCCATATCACGGTTGGTGTTACAAAAGTAGAGGCGAACTAAGTGCCACCCCGCACATTAAGGGTGAGGGTTCGCACAACGATGATCGTTTTGATCGATCACTTCACGGATTAAAACCTGTCAGAAGTCACATCTTCGCTGGAATGGTTTTCGTTAACCTCTCTGGCACAGCCCCGGAGTTTGCCGAATTTATTTCTCCTATTCAAAACCATTGGGATGAAATGGACTTTGATTTATATCCCCACGGTGGCAGTCATTCATTTTGGGAAATTGAATTGCAATGCAACTGGAAATTTGCCCAGGAAAACCACGTGGACGGCTACCACCTCCCCTTTGTTCATCCCGGGCTACACAGTTACTCTCCCTTGGGGAATCACTACCCATTGGTAGTAGAAGGTGTCGCGTCGGGACAAGGGAGTCATAACCAGGCACACAGCGGGGCTATTGGAGACATTACACTTCCAATGAATAACAACATGAGTAGAACCTGGCAAAATGGTCGCGCCGAGTTTCTTAGTGTATTTCCGAATATCATGATCGGCGTTCAAGCCGACCACTTTTGGACAGTACACTTAATTCCGGTTTCAGCCTCAAAAACCATAGAACGCATGGACCTGCATTACTTTGGCGACGGCGCCACTTCCCAGCAGTACGAGCATTTAAGGACCAATAACCGTGATCGTATGCTGGAGATTTTCGAAGAAGACCGAGCAATGGTTGAGGGTATGCAACGGGGGCGCAAGTCACCCGCCTTCCGGTCTGGAGCGCTTTCTCCAGAAATGGATGTGCCCGCGCACCATTTCAATAAAATTGTTGCCAGCGCCGTGATTGCCGCTCTGGATAAATAAACCTGCTCCATTTGCTGGCCTCTTCATCCGAATTGAGGGTTACAATCCGGATATCTGCGCTTTTTTAGCAAAGGACTCGAAGTCGGGCTTTCGATATTCTTCAGCAGACTTCCATTATTACCATTCACCATACTTAAGACTCTAAACATGCAACTAGATATTGATTTCGTTAGAAGCCAGTTCTCCCAACTAAATGACGATTCAGATTTCGTTTTCTGCTCTAACGCTGGAGGGAGCTACGTTTCAAATCAGGTGCAGACCGTTATGGAACACTATAACCGACATACGAGAGTCCAACCCTATGAGAAATATAAAACGTCTAATGAAGCGGGACAGGCCATGGACAGGGCAATTAACGGATGGGCTCAGGCGCTTAACATCGACAGTTCAGAACTTACCATTGGTCCTTCTACATCTTTGAATACCTATGTCATGGCGAATGCCATTGGTAGTTCGCTAAACAAGGGGGACGAAATCATTGTCACCAACCAGGACCACGAAGCGAATAATGGCGTATGGCGTCGCAAAGCGGAGGAACACGGAATTACCTGCAAAGAATGGTGTGCAGACCCGGTATCAGGGTTGTTGGATCCGCAGTCGCTATATGAATTGGTGAATGAGCATACCAAATGGGTGTTTTTCACCCATTGCTCAAACATTGTAGGGACGAGTAACCCGGTACAAACCATTACATCAGAAATTAAAAAGCGATCAAACGCGAGAGTATTTGTTGACGCCGTGGCTTACGCGCCCCATCATATTAGCGATTTGAAAGCGCTGAATGTGGATGGGTATGTGTTCAGTCTATACAAGGTGTTCGGTCCTCACCAAAGCCTGATGTATATCAAAAAAGAAGTGTATAACGAACTCACTCCACAGTGTCACTATTTTAATCACTACTATTCTGAAAAGCTGTTAAACCCTGCTGGACCCCAGCATGCCCAGGTCGCAAGCTGCGCGGGAGTACTGGACTATTTTCACGATTTATATAATCATCATTTCAATGACCAATCATTGTCTTCAGCTCAAAAAATGGCAGAAATTCACACATTAATTGCGCAACACGAAGACAGACTGGGCGCTCCTATTCTGGATTACCTGTCCAACAGCAAAAAAATACGGCTTCTGGGTAAGACTCACACCCTGGACCGGGATCGAGCTCCCACCATTGCATTTGTTCCTACCGGGCAAAGCTCCTTACAAGTTGCTACCAAGATGCAAAACCAGGGAATTGGCACGGAGAGTGGCGACTTTTACGCTCTTCGACTAGTTACTGATCTTGGCATCAACCCCGATGACGGCGTTGTTCGAATATCCCTTGTGCACTATAGCTCCCACCAGGATGTGGAAAAAATCCTACTGGCGCTAGACAACGCACTGACCGATCATAGTTAACCTAACCAACACCTGATTCACCAACACCCCTGACTCATTGTGTAAAACTAACGGGAAACTAATCCGAGCAATGACTAAAGTCTGGTGGAAATATGATGTAACCTGCAATGCCATTGCACCGGGACTTTTTTCCAAAGAGTTGACTCAAGCTGTTTTCTCAAATCCAGAAATGGAAAATGAGCCTCAAGCCAAACAGCCATTGGAAGAAATGACCTTTGAGAAGGCGCCAGGGCCTCAAACACAAAACAGAGAGGCACTGATCGCAATCGAATCCGCGGCGAATCCGCGGGAATCTGTGGATCAGGCATTCATGCGCATTTGGGTCATGACCCTAGGCTGCAGCAGATGCTTGCCAGGAGTTTTTGCAAGGAAAATGCTCGGTCCCCAAAGTTATCCTGAACATATAATCCATGCCATACTGGTTTCGAAATCAGCCTTTCCCTGACCTACCATTGACCTACCATTGACCTACTCTTTCCGACCATGTGGGAACAACTAGCTCTGATTCGTTGTCTTACCGTTCATGCCTATTCTGAGGGACCCAGTAATATTTGGGATAGGCAAGGAACAGGGCAAGTCAAAGCTATTCCAACCGATGGAAAAGCACTGATTTTTGAAGAAAGTGGATATTGGAAAAACTGTGCAGGAAAAAATATTCCGTTTAGAAATACTTTCAAGTGGGTTCAAGACTCCGAAAGGCGGATATCACTTAGCCATCTAAGATACGGCCCAGAACAGCCAGTATATTTATTCACATTCACCAAGATCACCAATAAACTTTGGTATTGTGAAGTTCCTCACCAATGTGCGATGGACCAATACGCAGCTGAAGCCATTATTCGAAAAGACGAAATCCGCCTCAACTGGAAAATCACCGGTCCAAGAAAGAACGAGAATCTTCATTATTGTTACCAACCCTGATATTTACACTATTGTCTTCCCTGTAATGCCCATGGTTACTGATATTCATCCTTTTTTGAAAATCAAATAAGATTTCTCTCTCCCCAAGGCATAAAAATGCAGCAGATTAGAGTGAACCCCGAAACCCTAGACCGAAGTAATAATCGGTATGGACATCACTCTATCCAACAAAACCTGGTATCGATTGCGCACAATGGGGTTATTGATCGAGAACCGATAAAGAAATTTGTCATTCTGGATTCTACTGTGCTCAGGTTGGTACTGCTTAAGAGCCTTTATGAGCTGTTTCTTTCCAACCCTCACATCAAACTCTGGATAGTAGAATCCAACGTCCAGGTAATAGGTTGAGTTGTGCACTAGAGGCAGTCCCATGTACAGGGCCTCCATGTACAAATAGTTAAGCCCGTTATAGTGTTGGCATCCAAGCAACACATGGGGTTTATCGAAAACGTCAAAAATTCGATAACGACCGGAAAAAAAAACTTGTTTTGTTCTGAAGAGAGGTAGGACAAATTCTGGACAAAGTTGCTTAGAAAATAAGGAGCATTGCAGTAGTGCATCCCGTTAAGCACTGTGGCCAATTGAAATATATTCGGATTTTCGCGACATACTTCATTTAATATCACCAGTGGGATTAGCGCATTTTTCAATACACTAATATTTGGTTCCATAACAACCACATTTGATGCATCCGCATAATCATTATTCGCGAACCGTCTATTTACGAAATTGGGTTCCCAAATAAACGGTGCAAAATCAACCTGAGACTGATACAACGCCTCAATATAATAGACAGACTTTTCGAAGTGTGGACTAATCCACACCATTTCGGGCTTTCCGACATGGCAGTTGGACGATAATTCATTTTTGACAAATAGCCCTTCCATGTCGAGAAAGAGCAAATTGCCATACCGGACACATACTATGCGAGATCCACAACGTTCCCGTAGGAAAAAACGATCTCTCTGGATAAGTGTCAGCCCAGCTTCGAATACGACATCAAAATGGGTTTGCTGTTCAATAATTTCCGTGGCTGACCTTACTTTGTAAATCTTCCCTTCCAAGCGAAGAAAATCGTCCTCTCGTTCGTCGGTAATCATATAAACATCATGACCTAGTGAATCAAGCAGTTCATACAAAAAGATGACATTTTGATTGAGTCCACTTCCTCCTAACAACTGGGTGGTGGCTTCTCCCTGATTAAACGTAATGCCTAGGGTGAGGGGTGACATAGCCATAGTTAGTGGAGAAACGATAAGGTAATATCAAATAAGAACAGTTCGCTAACAATTTGCTATTGCTAATCCACGAAAGACAATCAGACCTATGCAGAAAATTCCTAGTTGAATTCTATCTTTTGATCAAAATCTGATAGCTCTTTTATGACCCGGGAGAACTTGCGAAGCCTGGGTCTATACTCCTGTTTTTGATCCGAAGAAATTGTCATCAACCACCGTTTCGCAGATTTCCGGGAATCGAACACACCCACAATGGTTTTATATATTTCTTTTTTCGTCTGGTATGACATCCCGTCGATCTGACCGTATTTCTTCACAAAGGCTGATAACTCACGTGGAGTTTTAGCGCTATGTATTTCAATGGTGTAATTGGTACGTTTCTGATTTCGAATCCAGACAGAATCTTTTTGGGAAGTGACAATAGCAGCATTGGATAGGGTTATAAACTCTGTAGTTTTTCCCTGCACATCAGCGAACGATACAATCGATGTTGAAAGCCCGGAGAATGCATCGGGAAGTCCATTGATGGCATCTTGCGCTTGTTGCTCTTCAACAAAAACGCCAGAAATGACATTCGCCTTACCATCAATTTCCCGATAGATTGCAGCATTCCCGAGAGAATAATTAGTAACGAACCTCAACGCTTCTGCTTCAGACCGTCCCTCAAACAGAACAACTGTGTAATCGGAAGGGTTTCTTTCCAAAATCCAGTTTACCCCCAATGTCTCAATGCCCTGGGTAATAACCTCAGGAGCGAGTTCCGAGATAATATCCTGATAAAAAATAGGCTGGGGTGAGAAAAGCTTTACTTTTTTAGGTAATTTATTTAGCGCTCCTCTTGCCTCCTGTTCATCAATAAATCTCCCCTCTATAACCCCGAAGGTATTATTTTTTCTCTTGTAGGTCGTAGCACCAGCAATTTGAAACTGCTCTACAAAATTTTGGGCACCAGCCTCGCTGGTACTACTGTACAAAAGCAGAGTATATGGTCTCTGGGTAGGTGATTCCGGTCCCCAAAACTGGTCAAAGCTCACCAGAACTCCCGGAGAAAATGTTGCCCTGACTAATTCCGGCGTTATGCTTTGAGTTGATGCGTGTTCATAAAGACGTTCGAAGCTGATCGGAGAAGGTCGAAAAAGAAGTATATTTTCAGGCAATCCCGAAGTCACTTCGAGAGCCGCATTCTCACTCTGAAAAACCCCGGATATAACGCCAAATTTCTCCCCCATTTTGTACACGATACCATTCAATATCTGGTACTGGGTTAAAAACTGTTTCGCTGATTCAGCAGAGTCTGAGCTAAAAAGAAGAACGGTAAATTCATTCGGTCTTCTGTTCAGCGTCCAATCACCTGATGCGGTCGCCTGGGCAGTTTGAGCATCACTATTCGACCCACTTAACTCATTACTTGCAACGGGAGTACTACGCGGATTAGCTGGTTTGGTAGGTGGATTTAGCGCTACCTTTACCTTGGTAAACTGCCTTGGGAACGGTTTATGCCGTTTGAGGCTAGCGGGGAGTTTTCCAATTTCCCGCCTTACCACACCAGCTCCGGAGTACACGCCATCAATAACATCATAGTTATTCGCTGCAGTTCGATATATCGCAGGCATTTTTAACTTATAGCGTTTCACAAACTGCACTGCCAATTGATAGGTCGAAACCCGTATCATCCGCATCGTATAGTATTTGGAATTTTGCGCTAGAATCCATTCCTCCGCTGGAATACCATCGTCCCCCGCAGTTGGCGATGGTACTACCGCCGTTTCAGTGTGCGCCATACCAGCTCCATCCGTTGTTCCTTCCAGCACTTTATTGGATGAGGCAAACCTTGGTGCGCCCAATACATCGTGTATATCAGCAAACTGTTGGGGAAACGGCCCATACTGTTTCAACCCATTAGGCAATCTACGAATCGCCTCCTGAGCCACAGCCCGGGTCGCAAAGACGCCCATAGTCACGATATTGTCCCGGTTTTGAACAAGATGAATCGCGGCACCTGCCACTGCATGATCACTGATAAATTTCAGCGCTCTCTTGCTTGTCGGGCTTCTTACAAGCTGGACAGTATAGTATTTGGAATTTTGATTCAGAATCCAATCCTGACCATACACCGCAGGCTCGTCATTGGATGAGCGATTAATTTGGGTTGGCTGGGAAGGCTCTATAGTGGTCGATCTTTGAGTCGCGTTTGAAGACGCACTGGCCGTGAGTGCTGGCGTGGGCTGGGTGAGCGTCTTTCTGATCGGCTGCAATTCTGCTTGTATAGTGGAAAATATCCGAGGTCTTGGTTTATATTGCTTCACCGACTCTGACAGCTTATTTATTTCAGCAAATGCACCCTCAGGACTTGGGAACACACCAGAGACAACTGTAAAATCACCGTATTGAGACTGGTAAATCGAAGCATTTTCGAGCTGACTATAAATGATAAATTCCCGGGCATTGTTCTTGGAATCACCCCGGTAATATTCGATGGTATATGAAGTTGGATTCTGCATTCTAACCCATTGATCATCGAAGGCAATTACCGTCGCAATTTCAGCGTTTACCTGAGCCAGGAGCTCAATCGCTTCCTGATGATGTTTTTGCGCCGCCTGAGTCAACCACCTCTTTGCCGTTAGTATATCCCTTGGGACGCCTTCTCCGGAAATCAGCACTGCAGCCAATTTTGTTTGGCTATGTAAATCCCCTCGCTCAGCAGCTTTCACCCACCAGTAAACCGCCTCATCAACATTTTTTGGGAAATTGGGACCACCTCTATAGTATAGCGACCCCAATGAAAAACTTGCTGGATCATAACCGGCATCTGCAGAAGTTCGGTACCAATGCGCAGCGATCCCCCAGTGTCGATCCACCCCTTGACCCTGTTCGTAGAGCAGAGCGAGATTGAATTGCGCTAACACATTTCCAGATTCCGCCGCAGTTTTCCATCTTCGCGCAGCTTCATCAAAATCGCCTCTTTTATACGCCGCCACCCCAGTATCAAAGTTATCGGCATGGACAGTGTAGGAAGAAAAAGCGGCAAAAAAAAGACAAAGAAACGCAACGGCGGATCGCCGCATGTAGTATTGCCAACACAACCGCTCGTTTTTTTTGGAAGTATGGATGACTATATTACCTATCACCAGGTGTAAACACCTGCCAGTTATGTAAAGTACTAAAAAATAGATGTGCTTTATTGGTGAACATGGAACTTAATGGCAAGTCGCTGTTTGCGCACATTATATCCGGCCTGGACTCAATTTTGAATTCAATCCAACTTAATCCAATTTAGTCTAATTCAAAAGAAAAACACTTTAAGTTTTAGAATCAATGGCATACTGAACGCCAGGAAGAAAATTACATCGGACTTGCATATTATCCTAATCGGGGATCGAAGCAAAATACATTTTTAGTCTAACTGCACTGAATCACATTCAGGCTAGCAACAACTAGCCGATGGATGGTTGCAGTTAGCATCCAAGGACACCTGATCATCGGGAAAAAATAACGATATTCGTTTAACCAAATTTCTCTTTTTTCATTTTTGCAATTTCAACAAGACCTCGATTCATTTTTTTAGTAAGCGAAGCAAAATCCTGTCCCTCGGACAGTCGTTCACAGCCGTCTACCATCTCATTGCGAAGCTCAGATGTGAGTTCCGGTGCTACCAATCTCGTCCAGGGTAGTTTTAGCGCCGGACCAAACTGGTCGAGACAATATGCCATTCCACCTTCTCCGCCGCCCACATGAAAAATCTCGCATGGCCCCATCAAGGCCCATCGAGGGCCTGGTCCATTGACCACCGCTTGATCAATTTGTTCAACCGTTGCCTCTCCATTAGCCACCATGTGCAACGCTTCTCTCCAGATTGCCTCCTGCAATCGGGTGGCAATAAAACCCGGTACTTCTTTTTTTAAAACCAAAAGGGATTTGCCGGCCGCCTCGTAAAAAGCTTTCGTCCATTGGATTGTTTGCAAATTCGTTTTCTCGCCCCCAATCATCTCTACCAGTGGTAGTAGATAGGGTGGGTTAAACGGATGACCGACAACTGTACTACCTGGATTTTCGCAATGAATCTGGATGTCCGTCATTGATAATCCGGACGTACTGGACGCTATTACCACGTTTGGATCAACTAAACTGTCCAGTGTTTTGTAAAAAGATTGCTTTAACGACAAAACTTCTGGAACACTCTCCTGAATAAATTCAGCGTCCTCAACCACTTCTTCGAGGTCACTGGACCAACTGAAATTATCCAAAGATGCACCTTTCGAAAGCCCCATCTCAATAAGACTCTCCCAGGCGTTCTCTATCAACCGCTTAAGCGCTTCGACTTCCGCAGTATCATGTACATAGGTTTTTACTTTGTATCCCTTGGCCAAAAAATGTGCAGTCCAACCGCCACCAATAGGGCCGGCTCCTATACATGCGACACGAGTAACGTCTTTAACTTCTTGCGTCAACATCACCAATTCTCCTCTTGTAGTTTATCTTTTTCTCTTTCCCCGCAAACTTTCCATTCACTCCCTTACAAACTCAACGAGCGATAAAGGCAAAGGATGCAAAGGATATTTTTCACCATGAGCAGTGACATGGAGCCCACTAATCGCCTTTAAAGTCAGCTTTTCTTTTCTCAACGAAAGCGCTAACACCTTCCTGTGCGTCCTCCGATTGCAACATGGCACGATACATTGGCAGATCGTCATTACGCATCTTATTGAATGAATCATGAATGCTTTCACTATCGATAGCGCGCAACACTTCCTTAATAGATTGCAAAGCCAAAGGAGCGACCTGGGATAGCTTTTCAGCCCATTCATAGGCGCTCTCCATCAATTTATCGGGGCTAACAACCTTGTTCACCAATCCGTAACCCGCAGCTTCCCTGGCACTCATCCTGCGCCCAAGATACAACATCTCCACTGCAATATTGTAAGGTAGACGACGTGGTAGTCGCTGCATGGCGCCGGCATCCGGAATAATTCCAAGAGGCAGCTCTGGTAAAGCAAACTCGACGTGGTCTGCTGCAATAATCAAATCACAGGCCAACGCGATCTCAAAGCCAGCCCCGATCGTCAACCCATTCAACGCTGCAATGACAGGCTTATTGAGATTCCACATCTCGGTAATTCCCGCAAAACCTCCCAGCTCAGGGTCTTCATTTTCCCACCAGTTATCAAGCTGACTATCACCACTATCCAAGGCCTTCAAATCCCATCCGGCAGAAAAAATCCGCTCCCCCATCCCGGTGATGATGCAAACTTTGAGGTCCGGGTTATCGCGAAAATAGACCAGGGATTCGCCCATTTTTCTACTTGCCAGAGTATCTATCGCATTTACTTTCGGACGATTTATGGTCATTTCCAAAATTGCACCTTGTTCCCTTAGCAAAATCTCGCCGCTGTCATTCATGCCTTAATCTCACTAATCCGACTGTTAAATTCAAACGGGAAGTGTATTCGACACAAAAGAAAAATGGTATATCATTATCAGTCCGTTTACGGATTCTCAGACAGTAATGGGTAGATGTTCCATAGCCGGTCTCTGTTAGCGCTATTTATTATTAAATCTCCAATCAACCCTAACCGGAAAAAACCATGGACTATCCATTGACTCATGAGCAACAAATGCTCGTTGAAACTATTCGAATGTTTGTGGACCAGGAGCTTGCTCCTTATGAAGAAGAAGCAAACCGAACCGGTGAAGTTTCTGCTGAACTTGGGCAACGGATAAAAAACAAGGCAATCGAAAAAGGTTTTTATGCGCCCAATCTACCAACTGCCATAGGCGGCGGTGGTCTAGACGATAAATGCCTCTCACTATTAGAAAGAGAGCTTGGAAAAACTAGCTATGGATTGCACTGTTCTTT
>JAALKB010000117.1:8103-11973 GCA_011088265.1 Gammaproteobacteria bacterium | reverse complement strand
CTATTTAGTTACCCATTTCTCTTTAATGACAATGACCCACCACACGAAAGCTTGCAAAACAAAAAGCCAATAAGGTTAGAAAAGCCCTGGATTTAAAATCAAAACCAGTTTTGTATCTGGAAGATAGATAAGGATGAGAGATGGTATGACTCGCCTCCCTGGTCCCAAAGTTTTATTTTCGCTCCTAACGAAAAATAGACACCATACTTTTCATCCATGTTTATCTCTCGAAATACCCAAGCCTAACCAGCTATGGTTGTATCCTGGAAAGATTCAAAATGGCATCACTCTTTAGTATGAATTTGTTGAGCTTTTACGCTATCCTGATTAAGGATGCCAGGGTGTATTTCTCGCGGATACTCCCCCTTCAGCTTTGGGAATGCAATGCCGTATCGGTTTGTTTGGTTTGGTCTGATTTAATTAACCTGGTTTCACATCGCGAGGTATCGATCACTCTTTTTTCACAGACAATGGAAAAAGAGAGAATGGAAAAAGGGAGAATGAGAAATGACGGGTAGGCGGAACGAACCCCTGACTAGTGTCTGGTAATTCTTATTTTGGTATCCAGTTCAACGATGCCCACAGACGCTCGACTGGTAATTACCTGAAAGGCAATGAAATCATGTCGACGATCAAACACTTCAATCTGATCACCTCCCAAGCCAACGCATCCAATGGACAATAGGAAGCTACCGGCATTGAGTGGCACAACAATGTCAAAGTCGATATCAACCACCTCTCCGGGTTTGAACACCCCGGTATTAATATCCGAGAAATGTGTATTGGTTCCGGCGATTTCAGTTCCTTTTACGTCTTTGATGGTATAGGCGAATACCGGATTATCAACTTCGTTTTCGAATTCTACTTTCATGTTGACCCGATAGGAGTCACCATTACTAAGGGTTTGCACTGGGTTATTTTCGCTATCAAAAATACCGCCTTCGATGATTTTGGCTTTACTATTGCCGTAGCGGACCTCATAGGGATTGGTGGCAAATAAAGCCGATTCCTGATCGTTCTGGTACTGGCCGTTATCGCCATGATTTACTTCAAGTTTGCGATATTCCGCGACCACTTCCCGGGGTTTCCCTTGGCCAATGAGCTTCCCCCGATTTAGCAAGTAGGCCTGATCACAATACCGGGTCACCATGTTGAGGTCGTGGGTAACAAAAATCACCGTGACCCCACGTTTTCTAAACTGATGAAATCGATCAAAACATTTTGCCTGAAAATGGATGTCTCCCACCGCCAACGCTTCATCCACAATCAATATCTCTGGGTCCACGTGAATCGCGATGGAAAAAGCAAGACGGACGTACATCCCACTTGAATAGGCGCGCACCGGTTGATCGATATATTCGCCGATATCGGCGAAAGCCAGAATTTCTTCCAGCCTTTGATCGGTTTCTTCCCGTGTTAATCCGAGAATCGCAGCATTCATATAGAGATTGTCGCGACCGGTAAATTCGGGATTAAATCCAGCACCGAGTTCAAGTAGTGCCGCTATTTTTCCTTTTACCCTAACCTCGCCCCCGGTAGGGTTGACGATGCCACAGATGCATTGCAATAGCGTTGACTTTCCGCTTCCATTACGACCGATAATGCCCACGGTTGTGCCTTTGGGAATACTAAAGTCAATGCCATCTAATGCATTAAATTCCTGATGGTACTTTTTTTTGAAAGGATGGAATGCCTCTTTCAACCGATCTTTAGGATAGCGATACAGCTGATAGGATTTCTTCAACCCCCGAATATCAACCGCTAATTCACCGTTGGCCTGTTGAATATCGACCGGTTCAGTGTTGGGAGATTCAATGCTTGAATCAGTCATGGTCAAACCAAATCCGGAAACTGAGGGCGAAGCCGCCTGAAGATGAAAATACCTAGCATGAGAAAGACAATGGTCATTACCCAGAAAATTCCGGTCTCGGGTAGGCGATCAGTAACAGGCACAGAATATAGAAACGAATCCCGATATCCTTGCACCACGTAATGCATGGGGTTAAGGGCGAACAGCGACCGATAGGGCTCGGGGAGTATTTTTATGTCCCACAAAATCGGCGTGGCCCACATGCCTACCTGAAGTATCACACCCACTAACCGCGCGGTATCCCGGCTAAAAACATTAAGCGCAGCCACCATCCATCCAATACCCAGCGCCAACACCGTCATGCAAAAGAAATAATACAACCCCTGCAGAAAATAGACCGTCACGGGGAGTCCGTGGAACAATAAAAGAACGATCAGAATCAAAAGAAATAATAGATGGTTCGATATAGCCACAAGAATTTTGACGATAGGCAATGCCTGAACCGGGAATACAACCTTCTTTACCAAATGTGGATTTCCTGTAACACAATTCGCCGCACCCGAAACGATTTCGGTAAAAACAAACCAGGCAGCCATACCCGCCGTCAGCCAAACCACAAAAGGAACACCACTTTCCGGCTTAACACGAAAGCCAACACTAAAAACAACCCAGAACACACTAATCAAGACCATGGGAGTAATTAGTTGCCAAAGAATCCCTAATGCCGAACCCACGTATTGCTGGCGGATCTCCCTCATCGCCAAACTTTTCAGGACGCTCCACCTGGCAAAAATTGCGCTTAGAAAACTCATGCCTAATACAATGGTCGGTGTGGTAACTGACAAAATAGCCAGTAAGCAGTCAGTGAATCCATGTTACAGAATATAGTCGTTATAGAACATGGCCGTTATAAAACATGTCTGTCATAAAACATAGTCCAACTTCGGAACATCGTGCAGCCCAATAAACACAAAAGAGTACACTGCCAGCAAAAACAAAAAACAGGTCAAAGCTGTGATTAATGACTGGGGCAGGTACTCCCTAAGCCGATAATAGAGTACCGCCATAATGGGAATAATGGGCATCATATAGCGACCCTGTGGCTGAAATGAAACCGTCCAGGAATGCCAGAATGCGCTTCCGATCAGCAATACCGCCGCCCCAAGTCCCATAAAAAACAACCAGTGTGCTGGGGGCGGTGCGTTCAGCAGTATGCCAAACAGCATCAAAAAGACAATAAGTGCCCCACTATAACGCACCAGATCGTAAAACGTCGCGGTACCCAAAAACTGGGTAAATCCATAAGCACCAAATGCAGTAATAAAGACTTTTTCTCCCCACCGGGAAATGGACACGATTTCTTCCAATGAAACGCCACGATCCTTCATATAGAGATAGGCGTGCTTTTTATCAAGTTCAGTGCTGGGTTTGTAGAGATCTTTTGCGTGAATTTCCCGTTGTTCTTCGATTCGAGTGGAATCTGGACCATTCACCGCAACATGCTAGGCAAACCGAACTCCATAAACAGACAAACCAATAAAGACCAACATCCCAATCCGGATCCAGAAACGTCTTCTGTCATCGAACTCTCCCAGGAAAAAACGCCATAGGATGAACGCGCCAAAAAATAGCAAACAAAAATAGTAGTTGTCCTTGACCAGTAACAGGGTCCCACAAAACACCCCAAGCAGAATCGCTTTTGCCCAAAACTGCCGAGGGGTAGAGTCAGTAAGAAATTGGTTAAAGAGACTCTGGGGATAGGCGACCTGGTAACTCATCAAAATAGATAAAAAAAGCGCGAAGGCATCGGAGTTCGCATAACTAAACAAATACCAGGCTTGGGCACTGGCGAGTAATGGGAGTAAAAAGTACCTGAAGTCAGTTCTCTTAAATGCGAACAGGAGTAAAACCAGTAACATCCCAACACCAAACAACCGGGCACTCAACAGGGTTGATAATTGCAGCGGTTTGAGGACCTGGGTGAAATAGCCTGCCAGTTGATAATAGATTTCAAAACTGGTTAATCGGGAATAACCATAAACACTAAATGTGTTCTGAAT
>JAALKB010000117.1:0-8003 GCA_011088265.1 Gammaproteobacteria bacterium | reverse complement strand
AGATTTCAAAACTGGTTAATCGGGAATAACCATAAACACTAAATGTGTTCTGAATCCACCGGCGGTGGCAAAAAATACTGTGTGTAATATTCTATTGCGCCCATGTGTACCGTTTCGTCCGGGTGAACGTGTTGCCCGGTAATCGACGCCATGGCCATTACCATGACCAATACCACTAACAACCCGGTCGGAACAAAAACCAACCGATTAAACACCCCTCCAGCCAGACGATGACACATCCAGACAAAACCGAATATCGCTATCAGGGAAAAAACATGCTGTAGAGGGAAAATCCAGTATTGCTTAATGGGTTTGATCTCAAGCAGCAGTTGAGGATCATTTCCATTTGCCTTAACTCTTAATCCACCGCCCTCATAAACAGGAAGCTCTAGCTGGTTGGTCGGAACCAGACGCATCAAACCTGCTTCGTCATCCAGCACTATTGGAGCGAAACCAAACTGGCTGATCAAAACCCTTCGTATTTTTATTTCTCCCTCATATTCCATGGGATCGATTCGCAGCTTTCGGCTTTCACCGAGATCACCAATGAACAGATTATAACGTTGCTGGTTTCGATTAATTCTGACGCGATTTTTGTTCTCTTCCTTGAAATATGCTTCTTTATTCTCCCAATAAATTTTTACAAAATCCGGTCTCGCTGCCTGGGTTTCAATATCTAACTCCACATAGGCTTTGAACGCGAAAAAATGCAGATACAGCCAAGCCAGTACCATGGCCACAAAAAAAGCAATCAGAGGATTGCCTCCTGTCTTTTCTGTGGATTCGATTGGGTAGTGGGTGGCCCTATCCATTTCTATGAATTTAATCTGCTTTATGATTTCGGTCAGCGGGCAAAAGGTAAAACCCTATCGACCTAAAACCCGTTTGAGACGTTGCTTGAGCTCGTATTGATTATTCAACCAGGTTCGGACAAAGAAAATAGGCTTACCCACTTTATGCAGCACCCAAAGAATAATGAGATTTTTAAGACCCGGTCCGGTGTCATAATTTCCCATCACCCCGGTTTTCATTCTGGTCCAATGGCGAAACTGCCTGGGTATGGTATTACCTGAAATTTCATAGTTCCGACTTAACGTCGGCTGCTTTTGATCACTCATCATTAATCGTCCATCATTTACCTAGAGTCGCTCTTGGGGAGGCCAGCTATTTATCGTAACTCTTAAGTGCTTTTTGAACAAACGACCTGCAAACAACGTGCCCAACCAGAAACGCCACCCCCTGACTTCCCATGGATTGTGTAACAGCTTGGGACGTCTTAACAAATTCGGCGTATTTGAACCCTGGAAGTCATCCAGGTGGTGCATATAACGAATGGTCCTGATCTCTTTTCGTTTCGGAAACGCAAGCTTGCTCATCAACAGATAATTCGTCCAGGGTGTTAGATCCTCGCAATGGTTCGTAATCAACGCCACTGCCGGACCAAACCGGTCCGCTGCATCCAATACACCCTGTTGCAGGTCAGCATAGTATCTGTCCTGCTCCTGCTCCGATTTACCAATGTGGTCGGTCATCTGCCGAAATTCCAGCTTATAGCTGCCGTCCAGGTTCAGGCGATAACCATTGAGGGTGGGATACGGCGCTCGACAGGCCTCCTCAAATAGATCCCGGGCGTATAGGATCGCACTACTGGCAAGATTAAATTTCTCACGATCATACATCACCCCTTCGAGGTAGCTATGTCGGTTAGCAGGAAAGGTTATGCCTCTGGTTGCACCGAAAAGCAAACCGTGGCAGGTTGGTCGGTCACGATGGGCAATGGCATCATTAAAAAATCGCTGAATGGTGCCGAGCCATCCAATATCGACCAGGGCCACTTCTTTATGATCAAAGAAACCCACATCTTCCAGATATTTCTGTAACGCATCATTGCTTTCCCGGGACTGGGATTTTATTTCCTGCTGGAACAGATCATCTTTCAGCATTTCCCTAAAACGCCATAAATGCTCCGGATCAAACCCGGTATGCAGTGGGCTTAGCGTCGTCGTTGTAGTGAGTTTGTGGCGTTCGAGATGGGACTCGAACCGGTTTTTGTCCAAACCGAATATTCGCGCCACATCTTCAAAGCTTTTGTTGCCCGGAGGGAGGAAAACAATTCGTGCATTCTCTGGAGTCAATCCCTGGTGGGCGCAGGTCGCACTGGCAAGGGCGAGTCGGCTGACATACAAATATTCAATCTCGGGAAGCTTCGCGCCAGGATACAGAACTGGGGTAATCTTCTCCCAGAGCTGCTTAAACATCCACCCTTCCCGGGATAAAAAGAACACTTTGGTGATCCCTTGCTGAATACTTCTTTCCGCCACCTTCTGCACAAACGAACATAGCAACGGGCCGAAAAAATTGTATCCTTCCCGATACATCGCTGAGCGCGGAACATTCTCTGCCTCTATGGGAGCCATGAGTTGCTGGGCGGCCCGACCTTTCCAAAAACCGCGACCCAATCCATAATAATAATATCTAGCCGCGATGGCCTTACGGCGATGCTCTTCATAATCCTGAAGCACAAGAGCATGAAGCCCTGCTTCATCGGCGCGAAATCCATCAGAGATGGGGTTGTCGCCAATGTGCAACCACTTCTCCCCATTGATATCCTGATCTTTCAGGATCCCGGCATAACCCTTACCAGATGCCTTTGCTAAAAAGCTGTCCGCAGATGAGATTACTTTTTCGAAATAGCCCGATAAACCCGCATGAGATAACAGTACTTCCAGGTGATCAGCAGGCAAATACATGTCCGAGATTACCCACATTCGCGTGCCTCGCCTCGCGAGCTGTTCTAACCACTCTACGATCTCCTTCCCGGGAACCAGCATGGTGTTTTCCATTTGCATTTCAAAATCCGTCACTTCCTGTAATCGGGCCTTTCCCTCGTCCTCTCCCAGAATTGCAGTCAGGGTCTGGGACATTAATGTAGGGTAGTGGGCCTCTTTGTCTTCAAATGTCTGGCCCGTTTGCTCTCGTAAAGCCTGTTCCAATTCATCGCGTTTTTCCTGTACCTGCTTCCACTCAATATCGATGCCCTGCTGCTTTGCCAGATTGCTAATCAAACGTGCCACAGGGACCTTCACCAAATCAGGGTCATGAGTTCTGCGCACTAACAACGTGTCGAACATATCGAAGCTGACCAGCTCCGCATCCGACAATGGCCCAGAAAGCAGTCGGTTACCGTGCTTGATCAGTGAACTGACGCGATAGAAAGTTTTCAGACTCATTGATATTCAGCGATGATATTCAGAGGTACTCAGCAACCAGGTTCAAGAGCCAAACACCGTTCGCCTGACTTTTCCAGCGACACGACGCAACAGACTTCTTTGCAAAGTAGTTGGGCTTTGAGATAGGCCCAGCTGGGTTTTAACGTCCAGGATTTCACTATCCAATTGACGCAATCGGTCGCATCCAGTTTGTACATACTGGCGATAGACATCAGGAATTTTCTGCAGCATATAAGTTTGAATAACCTGCAAATCCTGCTCTCGACCCGTGATCGCCGCCTCAGAAAGGGTATTGCCGGAATGGATTCGGTATTGGAGTAATTTTTGATCACCCACATAGAATACCGTTTCAGGAAATGCCAGCATGATACGAAAAATATAATCATAATCATGCAGATAACGCAGGCTGGAGAACTTACCCACCTTGTCCACCGCGGCCTTTGACATGAAAAGATTAGAAGTGGTGACCATATAGTTTCCATTTAGAAAACCGGTATAAATATCATTGTGCTGATAATAGTAATCCCGGTTTTTCCTATGCCACACATTCCAACCAAAATCTGGGTCTATAAACACATCCCCAGAATCTGAAATGGGAATCACGTCGGTAAACAGGCAGTCCGCGGCTCTATCTTCACCATAGGCCAGTAACTTTTCGAATCGGTCCGTGGTGTAAACGTCATCGGAATTCAAAATGGAAACATACCTTCCCTTAGCCATACCCATACCACGATTGATGGTATTGAAAGCATCCTGATTTTCCTGCCATGTATAGGAAATTCGGGGATCATCATAGCCTTTGATCACATCAGCTGTCCTGTCCGTGGAACCATCATCCACAATGATCAATTCAAGATCATCAACGGTTTGATTCAGCACCGACTCTATCGCGGCGCCAATGAATTTTTCATGGTTATAGGCCGGAATAACAACAGAGATAAGCGGGGCTGGCATTTGGCTATTCGGATTCGGTAGAGAAAATTGACACTAAGTCTGGCTCAGGTTTAAGGTAATTGGGACCCATTCAAGGCTTGAGCCGCCTTAAGGCAGAAATTATCTTAAGCCCAATTCTTATCGGCAAAAACGATCGGATTCTCGCAATCCGGGCCCGAAGCTCCGTTAGCTGCCTAATATTTGATTTCAAATCCCTTTCCAATTGATCCACGTGTCTAATTTTTGTCAAATATCGTTGGCGCGCTAGCAAATATCGTTGGCGCGCTAGCAAATATCGTTGGCGCGCTAGCAAATATTCTGATGATTCACAAAACCCCATATCAATGCGCACTTTGAATCGACTGTTTTCAGAAATTGTCACTTTATCATCCAGTTCAATTTCGATGTTTGGAAAATCCGTTACCGCTATCCAGCCATTTTTTTCACCCAACTCCTCGAATATGGCATTGCTGGGGAGGCAATGCTCGGCAATCATCGTTGAACCATGAAGCCCCCATCGGATCCGCTCATCCGCTTCACCCACCTCAATCAGGTCGATTCTTGAAATGGAGAAAAAGCCAATTTTTTCCGTTTTACGAATATCAAAGGGATCAAACTTCAAACCTTTAATCTGTTTAATCTGGCTCGGCAACTCAAAGATAACACTCTGGGTTCTGGGATCTGGGGTAACAGGCACCACCGTGCGATCTTCCGGAACAAAACCCGAGGCCCCATCGTGCCAGGAACAGGCACTATAAATACGGCTATCACCATCGCTAAAATCGAAAACAGTTTCCAGTAACTGCCCTACATCGGCTTTACCGTCCGCGGCTATTCGTGACTGAAAACGATTTTCCTGTTCAACGAACCCATCAATAAATCCGGCTAATTGAAGCCCCAGAGTGTTAAATCCGTAATTGATAAAATCTCGAACCGTATAAAGTTCGAGCCAACCAAGAAACTCCTTGAGGTAGACCCAATTGGTAACAATAAAGGTCAGCAGCGCCCTGAAAAGCAGGAACTCCCGGGTAACAGGCCAGTCAACCTTCCATTCCTGGTCGAAAATCTGGTAACGTTGTTGGGAGTCAATGACGATATTGATGGGCAGCAAATCGATTTCCAGCGGCAAATCTTTTTTCTGCCTTTCTCCAAGAAAATCGTAATACTGGGTTAGTAGCTGATTAAACTCTTCTCTTCTAACATAGATTAAAATGGTTCTTAACCATTGGCTAGACAGTAGATCACCATACAGATAGGTTTGCTCATCAATGTCCTGGGCTAGTCCTGTTGGTAAACCTGCCATTGTGGAGTCCGTCGTTCTCAAGCTGGAATCCTGATCCAAAACCGGCGTTTTTTTCACCACATCCTGATCGCGGAGTTTTCGGGTCAACACGGCATATTGGGGTTTTCTGCCGGGCCCCGGGGCATGGCAAAAGTCAAAATCAACCGCACCATCAATCACCGATTTGTTATTGCCAAGCAAAATACAGAATGAATTCGCCACGGTATGCAGAAAATTACCCTTACTGGCCGCTTGCCAGGCAATGGACTCCAAAGGGGATCGCCCGGCCGGAACGGTATAGTCCCGGGACACCATTCCCTCAAGATGGTTAAAAGCATAGGGGTTGTTGTCGACATAGCTCTGGGTCAACACCACCCGGGGAATTTTGTAGTCCGGAAAAGGATAGGTAAAACTATTCTCGTTGAAGCCCGCGTCAAGGGCCAACTGTTGCCACTCCTCATGGCTGTAGGTAGCAATCCCCGCTGAATCCGGATAACCATTTATTCCCACATAACGTTTAGAATAGTGGTCTTCATGATGGCCAAGGATGTATTTCAAACCCAGTCTGTTTTCAATAGCAACGATAACCACCCCATTGGGGGAAAGATACTTTTTGGCTTGCTGAAGTATTTCAAGGGCAGCGTCCCGGTTACTCCTGGACTTTGGTTTAAATCGCTGGGCATATTCAATTACTCCAACGAAAAGCACCAGATCATAATGTTGCCTGGGTAATTTGAGCTTATTGTAGTTAGCGCTAATCACTCGAACATTATCGAGCCCCTTACATCGCCTTCGACCAAGGTCCGCCCGGATGGCACTCCCCTCAATGGCATCCACCCTAATGCCCTGCTCACCGAGATAACGACTAATAGCGCCACAACCCGATCCTAGCTCAAGCGCAGTTTTCGCAAAGGAAAGATCAAACCCTCTTAGTAGATTGGACCGGTCCGAGGTAAGATGGTATTCACTTGGCCAATCAATAATTTTCGATTGCAATTCAGTAGATCGACTGGATAAATCCTCTACTTCGTCAAAGGTTTTTGACAGATATTTCTCGACGTCCTGTCCATCAGAATAACCAAAGTCCTGGACCGCCTTTGACGGAAAACAATAAACATCATTTTCCATGGATTTAAGTCGATTCAGGGAAATAAGATCGGACATATAATTAGCCAGGATATAGAATTCCAGATTTTATGTTGAAATCGACGAAATTTAGTGCAAAAAAACGCTTGGGTCAGCCCTGATCTGCTAGTTAACGCCCGCCTTTTTGCTATCCCGGAGAAGGACCGTTTTGCAGGTTGGTAAAGAGTAGCGTATTTGAACATATTCCTCCTGAATCCGTCCACAGAGCCCCCCACTATCTCTGTCAATACCTCGGGCTATTTACGCTAATTAGCCAAGGGTTAGAGATGAATTACTGTTATTGCACAGACTTCATTGTTTAAAAACCTAGAATCTACACCACTTTATAACAATAAACCTCTGTTTTTTGGGTAGTTTTTCTTTTATTAAATTGCTAGTATTCGTTTTTACAAGGTCTGGCTTAGGGTCGGTCTACGATTTAGCAACGTGGTTGTTATGCTGGACGTCCTCCTTAAACCAGTCAGTTTTGTCACTAATTCCGACGATCCGGTGTCAGGGTTTCCGGTTTGATAACGTTTATCAAATGTTTCGAGAAATTCCGTCGCAGTTCATGAGGGATGACCTTTAAACCCAGAATTTAGAATAATGCTTATCAAAACCCCTGGAATTCAATCGGTTATGGTGTCTCTAACAGCCTCTGTGCTGTTGAGTTTGACTAATGTTCAATCCGCCCATGCGGTAAACATCGCCATCGTTGACTCGGGGATCAATCCTGCAGTACTTGGCGGGGTGCTGGAAGCAGGGGGATATGACTTTGTAAACGATGATGCAGATCCTTCCGATGATGCCGCAAATCAACACGGAACATCCGCGGGCCACGTTGCCATTAACTCCGGCTCTTCCATTACCTTAACCTCCATTAAGTCATTCGACCCGAATTTCAACACCAGTACTCAAATACTGGATAACTCCTTTAACTATATCGCCACCCTGGACGGCGTGCGGGTGGTGGCGCATACCGGCGCATCGATCTCGAATACCAGCGTTTCGGCTCTTCAAAATGCAGCAAATTCCGGTGGTGGAAAAATCATTGTTTTCCAGGCAGGCAACTTTGCCGGAGCTAATCCTGCCGGCGATGCACAAAAAGTAGCTGCCCTTGATGGGCTTGGCATTGTCGCTGGCGGACAAGACTATAGTGCAACCAATCTAGCCGGGAACATGAAGAATTATTACATCGTTGCTCCAACCCGGGCATTGATTTCTAACCTGAACGGCACCTCTATGGCAACTCCGCGGATCAGTGCAGCAGCAGCCACCGTCATGGGTAACCACCCTTTTCTCACTCCCCGCCAGGTTGTGCAAATCCTTTTCCAGTCCGCGGATGATCTTGGCGAGGCTGGTGTGGATGCGATTTATGGTCACGGCGCTTTAAACCTTACCAGTGCCCTGAACCAGGTTGGCGCAGGTACAAT
>JAALKB010000116.1 GCA_011088265.1 Gammaproteobacteria bacterium | reverse complement strand
ATGACTCGAAGAAAGTATCTCCCGCCCGTCGGCAGCTGCTGGAGCAGCAAATTAAAGAAGAAGCGATTTGCTGGAACGTCGCCAGTGCTTCTGTGGAGGAAATCGATGAAATCAATATTCTTCAGGCATCAATGTTAGCTATGCGAAGGGCTATTTTGGGTTTGTCTATTCAGCCTGGTCAGGCATTGATTGATGGCAATCGGATTCCCTCTGATCTTCCCTGTCAGGCAACGGCGATTGTGGGAGGTGATGGTATTCATGCTGAAATTTCAGCGGCATCCATTTTAGTGAAGGAAGCGAGAGACAGGATCATGAGATTACTATCCCAATCCTATCCCCAGTACGGATTTGATAAACACAAGGGATACCCAACCAAGGCACATCTGGAAGCTCTTGAGAGTTATGGTGTTTGTGAGCACCATCGAAGATCATTTGGCCCGGTTAGCCGAATAATAGAGCGCTGACTGCTTTTATGGTCCAGGAAGCATCCCCTCTCGGGACATTTGTCCACTTGCATCTGCACTCCGAATATTCCCTTGCAGACGGATTAGTTCGCTTGAAGCCTTTGGCAGGCGAACTAAAAAAAAGACAGCAACCCGCGATAGCATTAACAGATATTTCCAACTTATACGGAGTTGTTAAGTTCTATAAGGCCTGTTTGTCTAACGGCATCAAACCATTGGTAGGGGTAGATACGTGGTTGACAGATCCGAATGACGATTCGAATTGTGACCGAGGAATTTTGCTCTGCAAAGATAATCAGGGATACAGAAATTTGAGTCGCTTGATAACCGATGCTTATCTTGGGGGACAGAAAAAGAATCGAGTCATTATCGACTGGGGCCAGCTACACGAGTACAGGGAAGGTCTGCTATTTATTATGGATGAGCACGAAGGAGCGTTAGCAAGATTGTGTAATCAGTTGAGTTCGGACGAACAGATTGCCCTGGTAAATCGATACCGTTCCATTTTTGACGATGGGTTATATCTTGGCATCAGCCGGGTAGGTCGGGCGGGAGAAGACCTCTATATTCAGCAGGCAAAACAGGTTGCTGGACAAACTGGCGTTCCATTGGTAGCAAATAATCGAGTGGAGTTTATTCACCCAAGTGACTTTGATGCCCATGAAATTCGGGTCTGTATCAACGACGGGAGGGTGTTGGAGGACAGCCGGCGGCCTCGAAAATTTACAGATCAACAGTATTTACGTTCGGCAGAGGAGATGGGTGAACTTTTTGCCGATATCCCTGAGGCCATCCAGAATACAGTGGAAGTAGCGAAACGCTGCAACCTGTTTCTGAGTTTTGACGAAGACTATTTGCCAGACTATCCCGATACAAATGGACAGCCGGTAGCGGCTGTTCTTCGACAGCAAACGGAGGATGGATTGTGTCGGCGTATGGGAGTTGAAAAACTCCGATTGGAAGATGGCACAGCTCTCATTGATTCCAGTTATGTAGAGAGAATGAATCTTGAGCTGGGCGTCATTGAGGAAATGGGTTTTCCTGGATATTTTCTTATCGTGGCAGATTTTATCAGGTGGGCAAGAGAAAATGATATTCCTGTTGGACCAGGAAGGGGTTCCGGCGCAGGTTCACTGGTAGCTTGGGCAACAGGTATTACAGAGTTGGATCCATTGTTGTATGGCCTTTTGTTCGAACGCTTTCTTAACCCGGAACGGGTGTCGCTTCCCGATTTCGATATTGATTTTTGTGTTGATGGCAGGGATCGAGTGATCGAATATGTTGCGGAGCGTTACGGACAGGATCAGGTTGCCCAGATTATTACCTTTGGAACCATGGCCGCCAAGGCGGTGGTACGGGACGTCGGTCGGGTGATGAGTTTGCCCTATGGTCTCGTTGATCAGATAGCAAAGCTGATTCCATTTGAGATCGGCATGACCCTGCAAAAAGCGCTAGGGCAAGAGGAAGCGTTTCGACAGCGGTATGAACAGGAAGAGGATATCAGAGAGCTAATTGACACAGCCATGCAATTGGAAGGTATCGCAAGAAACGTTGGCAAGCATGCCGGTGGAGTGGTGATCGCACCTAAAGCATTGACTGGATATACCCCCCTGTATGCGGATACGCACTTGAATCAGGCCATTACCCAACTGGACAAAGATGATCTGGAGTCCATAGGATTGGTCAAGTTCGATTTTTTGGGTCTTAGGACTCTAACAATCATCGATTCTGCCAAAAAGTTTATTGATCATCGACTAAAAACCCAGGGCCTTCCTCCGCTGGATCTGGACAACATTCCACTTGATGATGATAAAACATTCCAGTTACTTCAGCAGGGAAAAACAACGGCAGTTTTCCAGTTGGAATCCCGGGGAATGAAAGAACTGGTGATTCGGTTGAAGCCTGATAGCTTTGATGATCTGGTTGCATTGGTAGCCTTATTTAGACCAGGACCTCTTCAATCAGGAATGGTGGAAGACTTTATCAATCGAAAGCATGGAAGGGAGAGTATTAAGTATCCTCATCCGGACATAGAGTCGGTATTAAATACGACCTATGGCGTCATACTCTATCAGGAACAGGTCATGCAGATTGCACAGATTCTCGCTGGCTATACCCCGGGCGGAGCGGACGTGCTTCGCCGTGCCATGGGTAAAAAGAAGCCGGAAGAAATGGAAAAGCAAAGAGAATTATTCACGAATGGAGCGATTGGCAGAGGAGTCCAGGGAGATGTAGCTGAATATATCTTTGATTTGATGGAAAAGTTTGCAGGATATGGTTTCAATAAATCCCATTCCGTGGCTTATGCGTTGATCTCCTATCAAACTGCCTGGTTGAAAGCTCACTACCCAGCGGACTATATGGCCGCGACGTTGTCTGCTGATTTAGATAATACAGATAAAGTTGTCACTTTACTGGCGGATTGTTCGGAGATGGATATTCGTGTTGAGCCACCGGATGTTAATTCTTGTGATTATGGGTTTAAACCTGTAAACAATGAGACTATTTTATATGGAATTGGTGCGGTAAAACGAGTTGGTAGGGGGGTGGTCGAAGGCATAGTGGAGGAGAGAAATGCCAATGGTGCCTTTGAGAGCTTGTTGGATCTTTGTTGTCGACTTGATACTCGAAAGGTCAACAAGAGAGTGCTAGAGGCCTTGATCAAGAGTGGTGCCATGGACCAGTTAGGGGAACACCGGGCAGCACTGATTGCAGATATTGGAAAAGTTACCCAGGCTGCTGATCAGCAGCACCAAAATCAACAGATCGGTCAGTTTGATATGTTTGGTATTGTGGATGTTCCGGTCATCAAATCCAACGGAAGTGTCGTTGATCAGTGGAACGAAGAAGAGAGGCTTGCTGGGGAAAAAGAAACCCTGGGTCTGTACTTGACCGGACATCCATTTCATCGCTTCTCCGGAGAGTTGAGGGATATCGTCACCCAAAATGTCACGATGATGAATCTATCGAAACCGGGAAATGGGGTGTTTGCTGGTTTAATCGTCGCGAAAAGAGTATTGAACACTCGTCGGGGGAAAATGGCTTTTATCACTCTGGATAACTCCGTTGATAGAGTAGAGGTTAGTTTATTTTCCGAGAAGTTGAAGCAAAATGCAGAAATCCTAAATAAGGATAGTGTGCTGATTGCGCAGGGGGAGCTCAGTACGGATGAGTTTAGCGGTGGCTGCCAGATGAGGGTGGATAATATTTATGATTTAGAGCAGCTACGAAACTATTATCTCCGGGGCATTAAAATTACTATTGCCGAGCATGGGTTGAGCAGTGAAACATTTTCCCAACTAAAGGAATTGCTTACTGAGCATTTTGGTGGATCCGTCGAAATTTCAGTTTTATATGAACGAATCAAAGGAGAAGTCGGGGAATTGAAGTTGGGAGATCAATGGAAAGTGAAACCCAGCCAACTTCTATTGGACCAACTAACGGACATTTTCGGTGTCGACTCCCTGAAATACCAATACGATGCTTCTTCGATACGGGGAGGAGTCCAACCTGAGTTGGCGGGTGAGCTCGAATCCATGTCTCTTGGCTGATTAGCCATTAATGACAGTTCGCATATCATGTATTTCTATACAATATGATCGCTAGTCTCGACTCCATGCAGTTGGGGATGGTGTATTTCCTTTTTGTGTGGTCAGGGTTTGTGAGAAGCAGCCTGGGATTCGGTGGAGCGGCATTCGCGATGCCGTTGATGTTACTCATAGTGAATGAGCCCCTCCTATGGCTGCCTATTATTGCAAACCATTTATTGATTTTTTCCATTCTTACGGTCTACGACCGCCTTAAAAACATAGACTGGACTTCACTTGGAAGAGGTTTGGTTATCCTCATAATTCCAAAATTGATCGGCGTTTTCGGTTTATTGCATCTGCCTAACGAGGTGTTAGCAATAATCATTTATGGTGTGACATTCATCTATGGTTTGACCTGGGTTTTCAACTATACATTCGCTAGCAAGAATAGGGTTGTTGACGGAGTGTTGTTGGTTATCGGAGGTTATGCCAGCGGCACTTCTTTAGTGGGGGCGCCGCTGATTTCTGCGGTGTTTGCAAGACATGTATTGGTTCAAAAGCTCCGGGACACGCTATTTTTATTGTGGATGATTTTGGTAACGATAAAGGTATCCACTTTTGTTGTTTTGGATGTGGATTTGCAGTTTGCGTATACTTTGTATTTTCTGCCCATGGTCGCTGCAGGACATTGGCTGGGGTTGCAAGCCCATAACTATCTGATCCAGGGAAAAGGGGAAAGATACAAAGCCGTGCTGGGGAGTATTCTGTTGCTTATTTGTTGTTATGGTTTGTGGAAAAACGTATTGGCATACGGATGAGGTTACTAATCACCGGGCGGATGACGTTGGTGCAGATCAGCTAGCGCGTAGACGAGCCCGGTGAAATAGAAACCCGTAGAAACCCGACGTAACGGGGTTTTGCATATGTTCCGTTGTTAAAAATGGGTTCCGTTGTTAAAGATGGAACGCAACACCCAACTCCTGGAACCATTTGGGAGTTAGGGTGCTTTTGATCAGAGTACTAATCGAGTTGACTGATATCTCGCACAGCACCTCTCGCTGCACTGGTGCTCAGTACTGCGTAGGCTTTAAGGGCAGAGCTAACCACCCGTTCCCGGTCAGGTTTCCAACCTACTTTCCCTTTGGCATCCATCTTTTCCCGACGACTTTCCAAAATATCATGGTCAACCGCGAGATGGATTGATCGGTTGGGAATGTCGATCTCGATGGAGTCGAATTCTTCGACCAGTCCGATGAGGCCGCCTTCCGCAGCCTCTGGCGAAACGTGTCCAATGGATAGGCCAGAAGTTCCGCCCGAAAAACGACCATCGGTTATCAGTGCACATGCTTTCCCGAGTGCTTTGGACTTGAGATAAGTCGTCGGATAAAGCATCTCTTGCATTCCCGGTCCTCCCCGTGGTCCTTCATAACGTATTACCACAACGTCCCCGGCGACAATGTGGTTTCCAAGAATGCCATCAACAGCGGCTTCCTGACTTTCGAAAATTCGGGCTCTACCGGTAAACTTGAGAATGCTCTCGTCTACCCCTGCAGTTTTTACAATGCAGCCGTCTTTCGCCAGATTGCCAAATAACACGGCTAGGCCACCATCGAGGCTGTAGGCATGTTCCAGGTCCCTGATACATCCGCTTTCACGGTCAAGGTCAAGGGAGACGTATCGTTTGCTTTGGCTAAATGCGATTTGGGTTGGTACGCCTCTGGGGGCTGATCGGAAAAAGTCTCTGGTTTGTTGGTCATCATTTGATCGAATGTCCCATCTGGAAATTGATTCCGACATACTGGCCGTATGGACGGTAGGTATGTTCCCATTGATTAATCCAGCCTTGTTGAGCTCACTCAAAATCGACATAACGCCGCCGGCTCGATGCACATCTTCTACGTGATACTCAGGTGTGGCAGGGGCGACTTTGCAAAGATTTGGTACCTTGCGACTCAGTCTATCGATATCTGACATTTTGAAATCGATTTGTCCTTCCTCCGCAGCGGCGAGCAAATGAAGGACAGTGTTGGTGGAGCCGCCCATGGCGATATCAAGAGACATGGCATTTTCGAATGCATCGAAGCAAGCAATAGTTCTTGGTAACGCACCATGGTCGTCCTTCTCATAGTAGCGCTTGGCGAGGGTCACAATGGTTCGTCCAGCTTCGAGAAAAAGGTTTTCTCTTTCACTGTGCGTAGCAACCAATGTGCCATTGCCTGGTAGCGATAGGCCCAATGCTTCGGTTAGGCAGTTCATGGAGTTGGCGGTGAACATGCCAGAGCAGGAGCCACAAGTGGGGCAGGCGGATCGCTCCATGGACTCTGATTCCTCATCCGTAACTGTATCATCCGCTGCAACCATCATGGCGTCCACCAAATCAACAGATCTTTCATGATCTCGCCAGGTCGCTTTTCCTGCTTCCATAGGACCACCAGAGACAAAAACAGCGGGGATATTGAGTCTCATTGCTGCCATTAGCATGCCCGGTGTGATTTTGTCGCAATTCGAAATACAAACCAATGCGTCAGCGCAGTGAGCATTAACCATATATTCTACGGAATCAGCAATGATCTCCCGGGAGGGTAATGAATAGAGCATCCCACCATGGCCCATGGCAATACCATCGTCAACAGCGATGGTATTGAACTCCTTAGCGACGCCACCCACTGATTCTATTTCTCTGGCGACTAGCTGGCCCATGTCTTTTAGGTGGACATGCCCTGGAACGAATTGGGTAAAGGAATTAGCAACGGCAATAATGGGCTTGTTGAAATCATCGTCTTTCATACCAGTGGCGCGCCATAACGCTCGCGCCCCCGCCATAGTTCTTCCTCGTGTTGTTGTCCATGATCGATAATCAGGCATATTTCTTTCTCTAGTGTTCTCTAAGGTAATTCGGAGTGTATCGATGGCACGATTCTATCAAAAACTAACGGCATGTAACCAAAACCGGGAAAGAATCAAAATGAAGTGAATCAATATATTCAATACGTGGATGCCAGAATATGGACCAGAATATGGGTACCAGACATTTGATGTCGAATTCCCATTTTTTGGCTGTTAACGCTTGACTATTAACGTCTGGCTGATAATTTTTATCTGATTCTTTTGCCGGATATTGTGGATGGAATTCGAGTCACGGGCCCTGGTATTAGTCTCTGGTATTAGTCTCTGATATTAGGTGGTAACGACATGCTATTTGTCTTCAATTAGCGACTTGAGCTGTCCATCAAGTACATCGAGAATCTCATTGTACTTAAATGCGCCGACCTTCTCTCCCTGTTTTTTTAAATTAACGTAATTAGGACCGCACCAAAGCCCCAGATCCGCATCGTCAGTTTCCCCGGGCCCGTTGACCCTGCAGCCCATGACGGCAATGGTGATTGCATGATCTTTAGCATAAAGGGTCCGTTCCTTCACTTTTTGTGCTAGTTCAATGAACGCCTCATTTTCGACTCTTGAACAACTTGGGCAACTGATCAGATTGAGTTTCTTTTCATCGAAATGTACCACGGTCCTGACTCGCCCCTGTGCGATATCTTTCAATATTTGACGACCGGTGCTGATTTCCAGGTGTTTATCGTCATAGGGCAGTGTTAGTGAGACACGCACGGTATCACCAATGCCTTTTCCAATTAGTTGCTCGAAGGCTATTCTGGTTTTCTCCACACCTTCCGGGGGCATTCCTGCTTCAGTAACGCCAAGATGTAAGGGGATATCAGGTCGTATTCTGGCGTATTCCTGATAAGCCTCGATAACTTTCTTTGGGTCGGAATCTTTAAGAGAGACGCAATATCTCGTAAAACCCAATGTGTCTAGCCAGTCACTGTGTTCCAATGCGCTCTCTACCATGGGCTTGATGGAATGAGGATCACTTTGATTAATAAGCTTAGCGGGATCCACTGATCCTGCGTTGACTCCGATCCTCATCGCACAGTCGTTTTTCTCTGCAATATCCACTAGATATTGAACTTTGTCCTTCCAGGGTTTTTTCTTTTCATGGTGATAGAGGTGACCCGGGTTGTAGCGAATCTTGTCAACATGTGGAGCCAGGATCTCGGCGAGTCGATAGTTTTCCTGTAAGTCGACGCTTAGAGTCGCGTTTGAATTCGCCCGAAGTTCTATGAGTGCCTGCGCATCTTTTTTGTTGTCCGCTGCGATGCGAATAATATCCGCTCCTGCGTCTTCCAGAGATTTGAGTTGTTTAAGGGTGGCAGGTATATCGGTAGTGGGGGTAGCGCACATGCTTTGCACTGCGATAGGGTGGTTATTACCGATGAAGACATCGCCTATTTTAACTTCTCTGGTCTGATTTCGCTGGATCATGAGGTATGATGACTGAATGATTTTCGGGCATCGTACCCTATCGTTTCTTCCATGGTGAATCAATCTTTTCTGTGCAGAATTGAAGGTGTGTTTTATGCTTCGGTTGATTGTTTCTTAATGTCAATTTGTTTTTTTTGGGTCCATGGTTTTTCCTGGACTTTTGCCTAACTTGCTGGGTGTGAAAATATAAACTCAGAATAGCTGTTGTGGATGAATTCCAGTGATGAATTATAATGTTGAGGAGATTGCGAAGCGTCTAAAGTCGCGAAGCCAGGGTAAGGTGCCTTTTATAGAGCTTTTCGAAACCATTGAATCCACCAACAGCTATCTGTTGAGTGAAAAAAGTGTCGCAAATCGTGTTTGCCTTGCTGAGAATCAGACCAAAGGCCGGGGTCGGCGAGGGCGACATTGGCATTCCATTCAATCTGGTTCAGTATTGATGTCGATGGGCTGGGAGATACAGGGGCAGGACGTCAGGGGGTTATCGCTGGTAGCCGGGTTGGCTGTGGTGCTGGCATTGGAGGAGTTCGGATTAAAGGGGATAGGGCTTAAGTGGCCAAATGACTTACTTGTATATGGAAAAAAAATAGGTGGAATTCTGGTGGAGCTAAGCGGTAAGAAGTGTGTGATCGGCCTGGGGTTAAACATCGATACGCCGTTTGGTATCGAAGCAGATATTGACCTCTCCTGGAGTGATCTAAAGCAGTCTGGGCTAATTGTTGACGTCAATGATCTGGTGTCTGCGATAATTTATAATTTTGATGAGGCCGTACTGGAATTTTTGAGCGATGGCTTTGTCTGCTTTCAGTCACGCTGGAATGCCTGCCATGCCTATCAGGATAAAAGGATTATTGTCTCCACCCAGAGTGAGATATGGAGAGGAATTGCCAGGGGAGTAGATTTTCATGGTGCACTGGTTGTTGAGATGGATGGTGAAACGAGGAGCATTGAATCCGGAGAAGTTAGTGTTCGATTGTGCGAGTCAGCATTATGAAGCTACTTATTGACGTAGGTAATCAAAGGACTAAATTGCTGGATTCCTGTCGGTTATCTAAGAAGCCAGACATCGCTCCTGATGTGGTTAACAATGATTCTCCCAGATTTGCCGAGGAAATAGGCCGCTGCCTGGAGAAAATAGAACTCCCCAACTCTATCTGGATCTCAAGCGTTTCAAATCCAGTGCTGGAGCAATTGTTATCGGATTGTGTGTTTATACGTTGGGGTCTTCGACCTGAATTCCTAAAGTCAACCCAAGGGCAAAATGGAGTGAATAACCACTATATTAATCCCTCACAGCTGGGTGTCGATCGGTGGATGGCGATTATCGCCGCCAGGCATGTTTGCAAAGACAATGGTGTGATTGTGATTGATGCTGGAACTGCGGTGACATTAGATTATGTTGATGTCGATGGTGGCTTTAGAGGGGGGGTTATCTTTCCGGGCATTCAAATGATGCAAAAAGCATTGAATATGCAAGCGGAAAAAATTACTATCCCGTCGCCCAATAGTGAAGATATTGATCAACGGTTGAAAATGACAAACACTGATACACAATCTGCTGTTAAAAATGGCGCCGAACTTGCGGTGACAGCAGCAATTGAGTCAGGGATCAATCGTATATTGCTATCCTGGGAAGCAATGGCGCGGGTGGTCATAACCGGAGGAGACAGTAAACGAATTATGGCATTAACAGATTATCCCATACAGCATCATGCGAATCTTGTATTGCAGGGTATCAACGTGGTAGCTGAGGAGGTTCAGCAAGCATGAAATGGGTTGCAGCATTATTAATGGTGGTTAATGTGGCCATTTATCTGTCCGTGGGAAGTCGGTCCGTTGATGTCGACTCGTCCGTTGGAGATAATCTGGATGTCAATATTGAAGGAATGTTATTGCTAAATGAATCTTCGAAGCCTGTTTCTGATTTGCAAGAGGGGATAGTATCTGCCAGAGAGATCACGCCGCTGGTAAAAGAGGACACTATTTCAAAAATACTGCCGTCTGGAGACGGTTCATCCAACCTTTTAACGGATGCGAATGCATGTTATCGGGTTGGCCCTTTTAAGTCGGATGAAACGCTCAATCTTGCGACTCAATGGATGAGTGAGAGAAGGTTTGAGTTTAACCAGACGACCAGTCAGAGTAGGCAGCTCAAGGCAACGCGAGTCTATCTTGGGCCATTCGATAATGCTGCATCGGCAGCGCCAACAATTAGCCAGCTAAATGTTGCTGACCTGGATCATTTTGTTTATAAAAATGATGACGGGCTAATTCGTATTTCATTGGGATACTTTACGCAGGAAGGTTTAGCTGAGAAGTTCCTCACACATCTGTTGTCAACGGGCATCGAGGCAAAATCGTCACCTGATTATCGGCAATTAGGACCATTCCACTGGTTGGAGGTGAGGATGAGTGATGGGTCTCAGGTATTGTTAGAAAGCCAGTCATGGGTAAATAAGGGAAGCTCGGTTTCCAGAATGGAATGCGCCTGATTCAAAGTCCGGAGATAGAGTCACCGGAGAGCAGGTCCTGGTTTAAAAAGAGAGCGAATTCTTTGGCGATAAGGCCTGTGCACATTTTCCATTTTTTCGTTTCATTTTGTAACTCAAGAAGAAACAAAAATATCAATTTAACCATTGCATTTATTGGTGGCTTTTGAGTACAATCGCGCTCCATTTTGGATTTGGGGGCGTTGTCGCGCTCAAGCCCCGGTCAAAAATGGTTTAGTGCTGATGTCAGAAGTGAATTTTTGACAATCGAATATGCCTGCATAGCTCAGTTGGCTAGAGCAGCTGATTTGTAGAAAAATTGCACCTTGGTAGGGAAACCTGTCAAGTGGAGGCGGCTAAAACGGGGAAACCTTAACTGTGTTGATACATTTTTTCTGTGGCTTTCTGTGGAATGTATTTGCCAGCTGGCAATCCCGTGCTATCTGTTTGGGTTGAGGAGTTTCCTGGCCTGGAGACAGAGAGTGTAGAGACTTTACACCGCCCACCTAAAACAACTTGATTGTCAGGGTGAAGAGAAAGTCCAGACCCCAAACTCTCAGGTGAGAGGCCGCGAAAGCGGTAGTAGGTAAGAATCAGCAGGTCGTGGGTTCGAGTCCCTCTGCGGGCTCCATTTCGTGTGTGGGTTTACGAGATGGTGCTAAGAGATAAGGATTGAGATGTCCGTCACTTTCAGTGGGATATCTTTATTGATTTTAAGATTTGAAGCGATAGTTTTGGAGGGGTTCCCGAGCGGTCAAAGGGGGCAGACTGTAAATCTGCTGGCTCAGCCGTCGGAGGTTCGAATCCTCCCCCCTCCACCACTACTATTTCCAGCTTTAGTCTGAGCGGTAAGTGCGGGTGTAGTTCAACGGCTAGAACCTCAGCCTTCCAAGCTGATGATGTGGGTTCGATTCCCATCACCCGCTCCATCAAGGTTTGAGAAAACGTTGAGAGCGAAGGTTATGCTTCGTGAGGGTGTTTTCCGTCTTATGAGGCCCACATAGCTCAGTCGGTAGAGCACTTCCTTGGTAAGGAAGAGGTCACCGGTTCAAATCCGGTTGTGGGCTCCAATGGTTGTAGCAATGGTTTGGCCAGGGTTGAAGTTGATGTGTTGATTCGTATCAGTGTGGCTGATTTGCCGGGCTGAACAAGTATGATTTGCTGAATTTTCTGGAATTACAAAAATGGCGAAAGCGA